>CAZNMP010000001.1:0-21793 GCA_964573875.1 uncultured Planctomycetaceae bacterium
GGGCTATGCGTATTGTCGTCATCTTGTCCCCAGCCGAGCAAGAGCGAATCGGCGCCCAGCTTCTGGTGGAACGTGGTGACGATGGGAATCGAACCTCCCTCGCGGGTATAGACCGGCGGGCGGTCGAAAGCATGTTCGATTGCTTGCGCGGCCGCTTCGATATAGGGGCTATCCAGCGATGCCAACACACCTGGCGCGCCGTGGTGAACGATCAGCTCATAATCCACGCCCGGCGGGCAAAGTTTTGTGAGTTTCCACTTCAAGTCGGCGGTGATTTTGTCAGGATCCTGGTTCGGCACCAGTCGGAAGCTGAATTTCGCGCTGGCCGAAGAGGGCAGAACGGTTTTCGAGCCTTCGCCCTGATAACCGCCCGATAGGCCCGAGATGTCGAACGTCGGCCGAGCCCAGCGGCGTTCCAACGTGGTATAGCCGGCCTCGCCCGTGGCGCCGCGCACGCCGATTTGCTCGAAAAACTGCTTTTCGTCGAAAGGCATGGCCGCCATTTCTTCGCGTTCGCGCGGCGTCAGTGCAATGACGTCGTCGTAGAAACCGGGAATCGTCACGCGGCCTTGGGCATCCATCAAACCGGCGAGAATTTGCGTCAAGGCATTGGCCGGGTTGGTGACCGAGCCGCCGAACGAGCCGGAATGCAAGTCTCGATTGGGACCCCGCACGATGATTTCATAATAAGCGATGCCGCGTAGCCCGTAGGTGATGGCAGGCACGCCCGGCGCAAACTGCCCTCCGTCGCTGATGACGATGCAATCGCACGCCAAGCGGTCGGCATGTTCGTTGAGATACTGCTCCAGCGCGGCGCTGCCGACCTCTTCCTCGCCTTCGATCAAATACTTCAAGTTCAGCGGCAGCCGACCTTCGACCGTGATCCAAGCCTCGGCGCTCTTAATATGGGTGAACATCTGCCCTTTGTCGTCCGTCGCGCCGCGGGCATAGATGTTGCCGTTACGAAGCGTCGGCTCGAAGGGCGGGGTGGTCCATTTTTCCAACGGGTCGGGCGGCTGTACGTCATAGTGCCCGTAGACCAAAACGGTTGGAGCGCCCTGCACGGTCGGCGATTCGGCATAGACCAGCGGATGGCCTTCGGTCGGGATCACTTCGGCGGCGAACCGCAGATGGCGAAACTGATCAGCCACCCAATCGGCCGCTTGCTGCATGGCGTCGCGGTGGTTAGGATCAGCGCTAACGCTGGGTATCCGCAAAAACTCGCAAAGCTCCTCTTCAAATCGAGAAGCGTGTGATTCGAGGTATTGGTCGATAGCGGACATGAGGGCGGCCCGGGGTTATCTGGAAACCATGAAAACGCCCAGTATAATGGGTGGGAGCGGTTTCGACCATATCGGGATTGGGGGGGAACTCAAAGCATGACCAGCCAAGCCGTTGCCGCCGTAGAGGCCCCGGAAGAGACGATTGCACAGCCAGAGCAGCGTACCCGGCCAAAACCTCAACGGCAGCCGCCCTACCATGTGATTCTTTGGAACGACGACGATCATAGCTACGAATACGTGATTCGGATGCTGTGGGAATTGTTTGGGCACCCGCCGGAAAAGGGGTTTCAGCTAGCCAAAGAGGTTGATTCCCAGGGACGCGTGATCGTGCTGACGACCACGCGCGAACATGCCGAGCTGAAACGCGACCAGATCCATGCTTATGGCAAAGATGTCCTGATCGCCGGCTGCAAAGGTTCGATGAAAGCGAGCATCGAGCCGGCCGAAACGGCCTGACCCGAATTCCTCAATGTAGAGCATCTCAAAAATCCGCTCTATCGATCGGTTTCACTGCAAGCCTTGCCCGGCTGAAGGAGCGATGTGACGATAAGCCATTGACCGACGAAATAAGTGATCGCAATGGCAAAGCCGGCGTGTGAAAACGGCATGTAGAAACGGTCGATGGCGATCACGGAATCAGAAATCAGCAACGAGGCCGCACCGGCTGCCGCCAACCATGTTCCACTGCGACGCAAAACCATCGCTCGCGTGATCGCTTGTGCGCAATTAGAAATGAGCGAAATTCCGTAGAGCAACACAGGCAATTTCAATTCGCCCGGAATATGCGGCCATGCGGTAGCCAAAATGCTGCCGCCTGCAAGACCGATCACGACAAACGGAACGGCGCGTTTTGCCAATCGAACGCCGCTGGAAAAGGCCGTGACGTAACATACGTTGGCAAAGAAATAGCCGACAACGCCCCAAAAAAACTGCTGTTCTGGCAGAGCTAAAAAATATCCGCCCACCAGCGACCAACCAAGAGCCACGACGAGCGCCCAGCGATAGCGCGACGGTTCCGTGGTGGGAGTAAAGGCCGCGATTGCCGCCAAAACCAATGTCGGCAGCGCTTGCACGAGCAGCGAACGCCACAAAACGCCGCCGATCAACCAATGGCTCCCGTGAACGTAGGTCGCCGCGTAAACCGATGCAGCGATCGCGCAATGGGCCAGTAGGAGGAACAGCGACTTTCGATTCACGGTTTTCCCCGCTGCGTAGGCGATTAAAGCAGGCTTTCCAGCAGCAGCCGGATCTTGCGCATCTCGGTAAGCTGATCGACATCAGGCAGCGGCGGAATATCGACGCACAAGGCGCGGTCGTAACGCACTTTGTTCAACTGATTGACCAAGCGGCCGTATTCCACTTCGCCTTGACCGATGCGAACTTGAAGCTCGGTCTTCGTAGTGTCGCGCAGACGCACATGGTAAACGTATTTCATCAATTGCTCATACTCGACGCCGGAGTGCGGCCCATAGACGTAGTGGCTCGGATCGAGCGTCAGCCCCAACCCCTTGACACTGTTGCACATGACAGCCGCGTTGTCGGGCGTTTCCGTCATGCGTCCGACTTCGGTAAGCAATCCGACGCGCACGCCTTCACGCGCAGCCAGCGCCACGCATTTTTGCAGACGCTCGACTTCCGCATTGAACGGCGTGCCCAACTCGCTTGAACGAACCGTGATCGTGACGACTTTGATGGCCTTGGCCAACCGGCAGCAAGCTGCAAACTGATGGTAGTATTCCGACTCGGGGGCTTCGATCTCGACGCTTAACGCCACGGGCGTCAGGCGGTGGGTTTGACGGCATAACTGGATGGCATGATCCAAATCGGCCAACACTTCCGACGGCTTGATGTGCCCCCCGGTCTCGTGAATCATGATTTCGACCGACGCATATTCCAACTCGACTAGTTGCAATAAGGCGGCGTTTAACGGCAAATCGGGAAAACAACGACTGGATGCAGCGACAAACACGCTCGGCTCCTCGTGGGATTACTGGCTACTTTCATGAAACACTTTGGCTTCAACAGGCCGTAAGCTTACCGCTTATTGGCACTTCAAGGCAACACCAAGCACTTTGCATCCTTGAAAAACCGGGCTAGAATACACTCGCAAGGCGATTCCCTCTCTTTCTGAAAAGGCTTGAACGATGGACGACACCCCCCAATCGACCGATAATCCCCAAACACCCCTTCAACCGCTTGTGGTTCCAGAAACCGTACCGGCCCCACAGCCTCGAAAATCACATGCTTTCGCCAAGCTGATGGTGGTACTCTTGGTCATTGTTTTGCTCGGCTCATTGGCCCTCAACGGAGCGCTGATGGCATTGGTCGGCCTCATGGGCCTGAATGAATCCGAAGGCGAGGGACGTGTCCAGGAACGCTATTTTTCGCACAATCGCCAAGGCACCGAGAAAATCGCCATCCTCTCGATCGAAGGCACGATTCTCAGTGGAGAAGGCTTTTTCAAGCAGCAAATCGACCACGCTCGAAAGGATATCAAAGACGGCAACCTCAAGGCGCTCGTGGTTCGGGTCAATTCGCCCGGCGGCACCATTACCGGCAGCGACTATATGCTGCACCATCTGCGTAAGCTAGTGGATGAAACCAAGGTGCCGGTTGTGGTGAGTATGGGCAGTCTGGCCGCCAGCGGAGGCTATTTCGTTTCGATGTGCGTCGGCGACAAGCCCAACACAATTTATGCCGAGCCAACCACCTGGACCGGCTCGATCGGGGTGATTATCCCCCATTACAACGTCGCCGATCTGATGAAAAACTGGGGAATCCAGGAAGACAACGTAGCTAGCCACCATTTGAAAGGCATGGGCAGCATTGCCCGCAAAATGACGCCAGAGGAGCGGGCCATTTTCCAGGGACTCGTGAACGATGGATTCACGAAGTTCAAGGAGGTCATTAAACAAGGACGGCCGAAGTTCCAAAAAGATCCCACCGCTTTGGATAAATTGGCCACCGGACAGATCTACACGGCCGATCAGGCAGTGAAAAACGGCTTGATCGACAAGATCGGTTTCATCGAGGACGCTATCGACCAGGCCATTGAACTCGCCAAGGTCGATAAGGATGCCGTGAAAGTGGTGAAGTACAAGGCCGAGCCGAAGTTGTCCGACGTGCTTTTCGGCCAAACCCGCGTCCAGCCGTCGTTAGACTTGGCGGCATTGCTAGAAAGCACCACGCCGCGAGCTTATTACCTTTGCACTTGGCTGCCGGCTCTGACGGAGAGTGTTAAGTAGAGCAAGAATACGGAATCTGGCAACATTTTTTAGCCATCGCGGTGAGAAACGCGGGCCGGCCAGCGATCAGCGTTTGCGCTTGTAGGTAATAATCACCGCACCGGGCTGATCTTTAGTAACAATCGGCAATCCGCCCTGCGCAAGCTCACGGCCGGTCATCTCCGTGGCACCGGCTACATCGAAATTCGTAAGCACATAAACGGCATCTAGCGATACGGCATGGAGCTTCAGGCGTATCGTTTTATCCTTGCACTCTGATCGGCAAAACGCCTGAACAATGCCCTCGCCCAACTCCGGCCGGTCGAACTGCCAGGCAATCCATTGGTCGCGTTGCAAACTATACGGGGTCAATGGGTAGTAATCGCCAAAAAGCATATAAGGAGCGATCCGACCGCTCTCGGAATAGGCTTTCTTCTGCGATTCTACGTTGGCAGGCGCAAGTCCGCCCATGCCGAATGATGGCAGATAGTAACTGCGGAAAGCGTAGGCGTCGTAGAAATAGACGCCGGTTCCTTGGAAAGGAAGCCACGAGGAAAGGCCGTAGGTATGGCCTTGGTTTCCTTCGACGACGCCTTTCGAATCAGGAAACTGGAAGTCGCTTCGCAACAAGGGAACGGCCCGTCGCATTGTCTCCAGATCGTTGCGTCGCCCGCCGCTTGCACAAGAATCAATATGCAGCTTGGGGTTTCGGCGTTTCAGTTCATCCCAGAGTGCCAAGTGTCCTTGAACATAAAAATTCTCGGTAATGCCTTGTCGATTGTCGGCATCGTTCTTCCGCCACGCAGGCAACGGGCCGCCGCCATTCATGTCTTCTCGATACCAGTCGATTCGTTGCGACTTGATCATGCCGTCGATATGATCGGCAAGCCACTTCCATGCCTGTGGGTTGCCGAGATTGAAAATGGCGCCCACGGTGTTTGTTGCTTCCGGCAATAGCCAATCGCGATGGTTCTTAGCCAGCCATGAATCGGGATTCCCAACCCGTTCCGGCTCGAACCATAGCAGGAAACTCATATTGTGCGCATGCACCCAATCGCTGAAAGGGCGAAATCCATTCGCATATCTCTTCGGATCGGGCTCCCAATCGCCGGTATTTAGCCAACGCAGGTTGTCTTTGAAGGGGCCGTTCTCCGTGGAATACCAACCCGCGTCACACCAACAAACATCAGGCTTGATGCCGCTCTTTAGAAATTTCTCGACACTCACGATATCGGCTTCTCTGCCGCCCGTTTGTATCTGGGCAACGGGTTGTTGAGGCTTCCCGTCGAAGTGCGGAAGGACATGCGCGCGATACCACCGCCGCCAAAGATTCTGGGCGCGTGCGATGTCGGTCCCTCGCCAAAACAGCATCGCGATCAAGGGTGTGCGCACTTCTTCGCCCGGCTTCAAGGACAAATGGGTAAGTTCCTGGCCGGCAGTGACCCGCAGACCGCGCGCGGCATCGCGCGTAAATGTGCTGGCCCATTGCCCAGGCCAGCCGACGGCCAGAATCATGCCGCCACCGGGCATTTGCAAATTGTAGTACGGCCAACCATTTGGCCCATCGCACGACTTGCCCGAATTCGCGGGAGCGCGCTTTAACACGGCATTCGGGCCAAGCGGAAGTGCATAGGGTTCGTAACTCTCCGCCGTGCACCAATCTCCTAGAATGCCATGCAGCGTGAATTCACCGTTGGCGTCGCGTGAAAAATGCGAATCCAATCCTTCGATGTCCTGTAGAATCGGCGTATCCCGATCACCGATGTTCTTCAGATACACGGTCCATTCGACCGCGGGAAAATCGCGGTATTCGACGCCGACGCAACGGATTGCCAGTCCGGTGGACGGATCGGTGCAAGTAAGTGTGTGTTCGATCCGTTGATTATCCAACGAACGCTTGACCCGCTTGGCATTCCACGTATTCAACAACGCACTCGACGGTTTGCCGCCATACGTGAACGAAAAGAACGTCGGCGGCGTTTTGTCGTCTTCCCAATGCGACGCTATCCATTCCTTTGCTTCCGCCATCTCCTCGGGCAAAGCCTCGACAGCCTTTGCATATTGCACACACAAGATCGTCAACAACGCCGCAATACCGAATACGCTCCACGTCTTCATCGACGATTCTCCCTAAAGAACCGCGTGCTCGTTGCATTTCCCGCAGCTTGCTGCCTAGCTCTTTTTCTGATGCAGAGTTTGCTGCAGCGCTTCGTCCTTCTGGCTGATCTTGTCGGCTAGCTTGTGCTTGAAGGACGTAAGCTTGTCTTGAAGGGCCGGGTCGGAGATGGCGAGAATTTGGATGGCCAAGAGGCCGGCGTTTCGTGGTCCGCCGCCACCGACGCCGACCGTCGCAACCGGCACGTCGCCCGGCATCTGGACGACGGACAACAGCGAGTCCAGCCCGCCGGAAAATTCCGTGGCTACGGGAATGCCGACGACCGGCAGTGTCGTATGCGATGCAATAACGCCGGCCAGATGGGCTGCGCCGCCGGCTGCGGCAATGACCACCTTCAGGCCGCGCCCCGCCGCCATCGTCGCATACTGTCGCACAATCTCGGGCGTGCGATGGGCGCTCATTACGTGAACTTCGTAACGTACCCCAAACTCTTCCAACGCCGTGGCCGCGGCTTTGATCTTCGGCCAATCGCTGTCGCTGCCCATTACAATGCCGACTAACGGCGATTTGGCTGCGTTTTCTGCCATGAAACAAGACTCCTTGGATAAGAAGAATGGGTGGTAGTTTGCCAAGCCCTTCCGACACGCGCCGAGATCCTTCGCCGCACACCGGAATGGTTTATTGCAAACCTAGCCTTCCTTTTTTGCTTCTTTTGCTTCAATATCGTCGCGAGTATCGCTATGTTCGCGCTTGCGAAGATACAGTTTAATCGGCACTTCTCCGAATTCTAGATTGTCGCGGAACGCACGGAGCAAGTACCGCTGATATTGCGGAGAAATCGCCTTCGGATCGCTGCAAAACAGAACGATCGTGGGCGGCTGCGTTGCCGCTTGCGTGGCATAATAAATTTTCGGACGACGGCTTTGGTGGACGGGCGGCGGGTTCTGTTCCAAGGCCGCACGAATCAGTTTGTTCAATCGCGGCGTCGACTCATGATGCAGCGACTGGTGGAACAGCATCTGCGCGTGGTTCAGCATCGCCTTGACGTTCTTGCCCGATTGGCCCGTGATAAACGCAATCGGCGTATACCACATCGTGCGGAACGTGTCGCGCAGATAGGCCACCCATTTATCGGTGGGCATCGTGCCTGAAAGCTTATCCCATTTGTTCACCACGAACATGCAAGGCTTGTACTGCTGGGCGATATAATCGCACAACTGCTTATCGACCTTGCTGATCCGTTCGGTCGCGTCGAAAAACAGAAGCACCACGTCGGCCCGGCGAATGCTCCGCTGGGCGCGGTGAGTGCTGTAAAATTCCACGTCGGTGTTCACGCTCTTATTGCGGCGAAAACCAGGCGTGTCGATCGCCATGAACGCTTTGCCGTCCAGCTCGAAACGCACGTCCACGCTGTCGCGCGTCGTGCCGGGCACTTCGCTCGTAATCATCCGCTCGGCCTGCGCCAACGTGTTGACCAAAGTGCTCTTGCCCACATTCCGACGGCCGACAATCGCCAACTTCATCACCGGATCGGGCGGCGGTGCGTCGTCGGGCGACGGCTCGGGCAATCGTTCGCCAATGGCTTCGAGCAATTCCGTTTTGCCGCGATTTTCCTTCACGCTGATCCGCACCATCTTGCGGCCGAAACGATAAAACTCGTCGGCCTGCGTGTCGAGCGACGGCGCGTCGATCTTGTTGACCACCAGCAGCACGGGCGTGTTGATGTAGCGCAGCCGTTTGGCCACTTCATCGTCCAACGGCACGCGGCCCTCGCGTCCATCCACGACAAACAAAACCACTTGTGCCGAATCGACGGCCGTTTGGATCTGGTCTTCGACCTGCTCGGTCAGATTGTCGGAATCCTTGATGCCCATCCCGCCCGTATCGACCACCTCGGCAAATCGGCCGTGGATGTCGATCAAATGCGTAACGCGGTCGCGTGTCACGCCTGCCGTCGGATCGACGATGGCAAGGCGCTTCCCCGCGAGCCAATTAAAAAGGCTCGATTTCCCCACGTTAGGACGGCCGACGATGACAACTTGCGGTATACCCATAACTTTCTATGATAGTTGGGCCGCCCCAGCGACACCAGCCATGCAGGTGCTCGGACGGCAAAAAACGCGGTTCTAGGCCGAACTATCGTCGGCCATGCCCGCTCCAACGGTATGTGGGGGGGATTTCACTGCCGCGGGCCATCGACCGCCCCCCCGATGTTTTCCTAAACCCAACAGACGCAATTCCGCTCATGACGAACCTCACGACCCGATCCTTGGTGCAACGGCTGGAAAGCCTTAGCAGGGCAGGAGTTACGCACATTTTGAAGGTGAAAAAGCGGGCGGCGATGCCGACGGCCAAAGAGCTGCCCGCCGAGGTTCCCGCGGTCATGCCAATCGTCACTCCCGTTGCCCTCCCAGTTGCCGCGGCGCTGGTGGCCGTGAAACCTACGTCCGAATCGCGGGAAGCCGCCTTGGCCGTTTTGGCCCAAAAGGTGGCTGCCTGCACCCGGTGCAAAGAATTGGCCAAAACACGCACCCAGACCGTTTTTGGCGTTGGAAATCCCCATGCCGATTTGGTTTTTTGCGGCGAAGCCCCCGGCGCCGACGAAGATTTGCAGGGCGAGCCGTTCGTAGGGCGTGCCGGCCAGCTTTTGAACGACATCATCACCAAAGGCATGAAGCTGCAACGCAAAGATGTGTATATTCTCAACATCCTGCGCTGCCGGCCGCCTCAAAACCGCGCCCCCTTGCCCGACGAAGCCGCCGCCTGCCGTGAATATCTCGACGGCCAGCTCAGTATCATTCAACCGAAGTTCATTTGTTGTCTGGGAGCGGTCGCCGCTCAAAATTTGCTCGCCACCGACACCACCATCGGGCGTCTACGCGGCCAAGTGCTGGAATACAACGGGATCAAGGTCGTTTGCACCTATCACCCCGCCTACGTTCTGCGTAATCCGCAAGCAAAACGCCCCGTTTGGGACGATATCCAAATGCTCATGGCTGAAATGAAGAAAGCCGGCTGCGATCTTCCTTCTTGAAAGCTTCACGCTCCCCTCGCCCGTAAAGCGAGAGAGAGGCTGGGGCTTAGGGCGGTCGGAATCCTGTAGGGCCAATCAATTGTTGAGTTTGGGAAGAGCGTAGGGCGGGTCGAGCGAAGCGATGGCCCGCCATTTTGCTCGCCATTGCATCTTTCTGGACTGCAAGCCGCGTGGTCTCGGCTTTACAACATGTTCTCGCCCCGTCTCGGAAGCACCCGGCGCACGGATGCGATGAACATCCACCAACCCAAACTGGTCCCGCCTGCCCAAAGCACGATAAAGATCGGGATTTTCGTAACATCGGCGGCCGGCTCGCAGAGCGTGGAACTTGCGGTCATCACCACGGCGAACAGAAGCCAACGCTGCCACGGCCACGGCTCTTTTTGCTCCAATACAGTTGCTTGCTGAACATCTTTTTGCTTCAACGATAAGCAAAGCAACCAGATGAACATCGCATAGAGCCCCCAAATCACTGCCTGTGCGCCGATGCCTGGCAAAGCTTCAGGCCGCAACAGAATGCCCAGGCCAAGATACTGCGTAGCCAGCAAAAACGCGAACGCGCCGAGTTCCTTGCCGCGCGGCATCAACTGCGCGAACGTGTAGGCCCGCCCTCGAACCGCTTTCTTCCACAAAAACACCAACAGCAGAACGAAACCCGTCGTGGAACTCGTCGAACCAATAGTATGCAACATCGACGGCGAGTTGACCGTTTGAAGCACGCCGCAGGCAACGGCAAAAACCGCAACGAACCATTTTTTCTCCATCCATCGAGCCAGCTGAGGTTTCAGCGTGCCGATCACTTGCGACGAACCCGTCAGAAGCCGCTCGGCGACCGCCAAGGGCACGATGAACGCCATCACCGTATGATAGAACAGCACCAGCAGCATCGTCTCGACCAACGCCACGCCGCCGATTCGCAAAGCCTCGCCGTTCCACGGCGGATTCCACAACACCTTGGTGATATACGCTTCATAAAGCCCAAAAATGCAGCCTGCGAAATACAGCGAAGCAAACCGCAGCCAAGGCCGTCGCAAAACAATCGACCCAAGCACCAAAATATGCAACGCATACAATGGCCAGGTAAGCAAAATTCCAATCGGTAAGAAAAACGGAAACATATCCGAGCCGACCGTCACCTCGGCGAAGAAAACCGAGAACGAACCCAAAATCAACCAGAAAAACCAGCGTATTTTCCAAGACGGCTCCGATTGTTGCACATCGGTCTCACGCAGAACCGTTTCGCTGACCGGCCGGCTTGCTGGATCGTCGTTCATAGGCAATCAATATCGTGAAGGTAACGCGATGTCTTCCGATTTGCCATGGCCCTATTCCTACCCGCAACACAATGCAACGTCAAGCAGCCCGTTGGATACCGACACGTAATCCTATTCCCAAAAAGAGCACAAAGGCGTAGAATTCATTGTGATAATTTGAATTGACGTCGTTTGGCGTCAAACCTGCTTCTAGCAAAACGACCAACTTGGGCGAAAGCCCTTGAACAAGCGAAGCAGTGCAAGCCCGTTCCGCAAAAGGGAACGCCGGCCCCTGTGCTGTTCGCTTGTGCCCCTTGGTCGGGGTTGCTGGAGCAGCCAAGTCGGCGTTCCCTTTTTTCCTAGGAGCGGGCGAAATGATCCCAGAAGATCACATCAAGTTGATTTGCCAATACGAATGGCTGCGCGAGTTGGCCGACGACTTGGACGTTATGTCCACGGCCGTCGATCGCTGCTTGATCGACCTCGAACATCGCTTGCCCGACTACTACGAATATCCAGGCGATATGCGGCCCCAAAAAGAATAACGGCTGCGCGGCAGCGGAAAAATCGTGCCTATGCCCATGTGTCACTATGCCGGAGAATTTGTTTTTTTCCCAAAACGGATGTGATATCAGTCAACTTTTTTTAGAACAAGTACTTCATCCGAGTCGGGATCTCTGACGGTACAATACAGAAAGTACTTGCCCCCTTCACGGAGAAAGTGGGCGACACCCGCCACACGCTCCTGCCGCTGGCCATCCATTTTTTCGATGTCCAGCCACAAGTAGGACACGTCTTCGGTGTTGATGCTTGTCCACCATCTTCCCGTCCCGTAGTGATGAAAGGCCGGGGGATCGCAGAAGCCAAACAGAGAAAAGTCGGGCATCTCCTCAAAGAAAAACGTCCCATCAAGCCAAATCGTTAAGCGCCCAACCTGCCTGCCGCTTTGAATAAACGGCATGGCCTCATGCCAGTTAGTGCGGTCCGAATCGATACTCCAAACTCCGCATATATCGGTTTTCGGAGGTGGTTCTTTCAGGTACCGCGTCCCTAAGGGATCATAGTGACAGCCGTAGCATAGTGCCACAATCGCCATGACATAAATCCATAACGACAGCAAGCAGTTACCAATTGACCGACTGCGTCCGCATGCTTGTTTTAACATAAAGGGTTCCCGCATCGGGGGCAAGTTTTCCTCCCTTTGTTCTCTCATTCTCCCTTTTGCATATGTGCATTTTCCTTCGTAAAAGCCCGGCATCCCCCACTTCCCCAAAATAATCCTGGAAAGCGAACAGCAACTCGTGATTTGCGCAACGATCTGATATCAGCGAGAATAGAGTCTCCGATTAATTGCCGCTCTTCATTCGATAAATCCGGCACTTTGGGTATCTTGGAGATTGCTCCTTCGCACATTTCAATCTGGAGTTCGTACAGTTTTTTGTCTTTTCGTTGTTGGCACCATTCTTGGAGTGGTTTGTTTTTTCTGGGCACTACACCATTCCGGAGAATACCGAACGCAACTTTTGCCGTCCCTCCATCTATTCCTGCTGTCAAGTGCCTCCGCCATCCACTCCAAAGCCACCCCATAATGATCTCGCGACATATATCTCCAACAGTCTCATTTTCACTAAAATCAACACTACTGCATGGAAACCACAGTGACGTACAATAATGCTCGTCGACAAGGTGTTCAACCATCACCGGCCACGCATCTTCGCCATGATCAGAAAGAACGCAAATTGCCTTTACGACACGATTATATTCCAACCAATCATAGTGTTGGCTAAACAGCACATCTTTGTCTGGGGCATGGCGGATAGTAACGGGAATTGGGTTTCGATTTATCAGCGAGGTAACAAGCTTCTGAGCATCCAATTGCCGCCGTGGATCGTTATGGACTAAGTCTGGTTCTCTAGCTGCACAACTGTCATCGTTGCCAAGAATGGTTGCGATGGCGATAACCAGACCAGTCATTGCGGCTGCAATCCTAATCTGATGACATCCCATCGCGCATTGATAAAAATATCGCATGGCCTGAACTCTCGTCCTGAGTGAAGGGGAATAGAAAACGGGTCGAGGACAACAAGCCAAATACATAGTGGATCGGGAATCTCTTTCCCTCTCTACTCATAAACCCGAACGTAATCCACCAAGAACGTGTCGGGAATGGTGATCTTCTTAATGTCGCCGGCCCAGGGGCCAATCTCGTCGGAAAGCTTGATGTAGAGCGGAAACTGACAGACGCCGCCCGCCTTGGTCCGCCATACTTCGCGACTGTCGATGTAAAACACATACTCGTCGGGTGTCCAGAGCAGGCTGAACGTGTGGAAACCCTGCATCACGCCAGGCGCGCTCTCGGTCGTGCCCGCCGTCTTATGTTCACGGCCATAACCGTCCCAGTGAAGGTTGTGCGTTACGCGATCGTCGAGCCACGGCTTTTCCATAATGTCGATTTCCGTGCCGTCGCGGCCTTCATCTCCAATCTTGTTGACGCTGTCGTTGTGGAGCCAGAAGGCCGTCCAGTGGCCCTGCTGCTTCTGAAACTGAACCCGGGCGACATAGTAGCCGAACGCATGTTCATACTTGCCCTTGGTCCGCACGCAACCGCTCAGGAACTTATTGCCATCCTTCAAAACCGACATTACCAAGTGTCCATGGCCATTGAGCGAGACGGCTTTCGGCGACCAAAAATCGTCGCGGCGCGGGCAATCGACCGCTTCCCATTTCGTGGTGTCGAGCTTCGTGCCGTCGAATTCATCGTGCCAAACCATCTTCCACGTTTTCCCGGCAGGAGCCGGCGGCAATACATCACTCGACGGCGACTCTTGGGCAATTGCCGCCTGAACGGCCAGGACAAGAAACAAAGCGGCAAACGGAGCGACGGTTTTCATGGCAGGTTCCTTGAAAGCGATAGTTTGGCGGGACGAAGAAACGGTGTGCAGGATGCAATTCAACAACGTACTCAATTATACCCGTCGCACAACGTTACGTCCAGAATCTTGTCTGCCGACAAGAATCGCCCGATTTATGCAGCCTCGCATTGCTGCGACGCTTGCCAAGCCGCCTCGGGACGATAGCCGGATACGAGATCCTGCAATTGGCCTACGATGGCTTCTGGATTTTCGCGAGCAAGCCGTTCAAGCTCATCGACTGCTGCATGGATATCTTCCATCTTCGCCGGTTTATGTTCGGCCACGATGATTTCCGAATGGTTGGTCGGCACCAATTGCTCGCCGGTGATATGCAGCTCCTCATATAGTTTTTCGCCCGGCCGCAAGCCCGTGAACTCGATGGCGATATCCTCGTTTACGCGCAAGCCCGAGAGTCGGATCATATCGGCGGCCAGATCGACGATCCGAACAGGTTCGCCCATATCGAGCACCAGAATTTGGCCGCTTCGGCCGATTGCACCCGCCTGGATTACCAATCTGGACGCTTCGGGAATCGTCATGAAGAAACGCCGCATCTCGGGATCCGTGACGGTCACGGGGCCTCCGGAGGCGATTTGTTGGCGGAACAACGGCACCACGCTGCCCGCCGAATCCAGCACATTGCCGAATCGCACCGTGACGAACCGCGTCGCCGACCGGTCGGCCAGCGATTGAACGTACAATTCCGCCGCGCGCTTGCAGGCGCCCATGACGCTCGTGGGATTCACCGCCTTGTCGGTCGAAATCATCACAAACGAGTCTACCCGATGTTCCATCGCCAGATCGGCCAGTTGCCGTGTGGCGCCTACGATGTTTTTCACCGCTTCCTGCGGATGGGACTCCATCAGCGGAACGTGTTTATAGGCGGCGGCATGAAAAATCACATGCGGACGATGCTGCATCAACACCCGCCTCATCCGGGCTTCATCCAGCACATCGGCAATGCATACATCGATCTGAATGTCACCGGCCCTCGGTTGCAGTTCGCGTTCCAGGAAAAACTGCCCCGTCTCGGAACGATCCACCAACACCACCCGCTCGGGAGCGAATTGCAGCAACTGCCGCGCGATCTCCGATCCGATGCTGCCGGCGCTGCCGGTGACCATAATCACGCGCCCGTCGATCCATTCTCGGATATTTTCAATGTCCAAACGCGCCGGCTCGCGTTGCAGCAGATCTTCGATCGAAACAGGCCGCGGTTGAACGCAAAAACTTCCCTCGATCAATTGCCGATACGACGGCAGGACGCGAACTTCGCAATCGCCGTGGCCGACATCATCGACCAACGTGCGCAACTGCGGCCCGGGCAATTCTCCCTGCATCACAAGCACCTGTCGCACGCGATGGCGTTCGACCAACCGACGAGCCTGCCGACAAGATCCGAGCACCGGAACGCCCTCGATGCGAGTCCCCGCGAGATCGGCATTTTGATCGAGAAATCCAATGACCTGATATTGAAAACGACTCGTGTGACGGATCATTCGCAGCATCGAGACGCCCATGTCGCCCGTGCCGGCAATGAGCACTCGGATTGGGTCGGACGCGGAAAACAAAGACCACTGCGACTCGCGCAATCCGCGAACCAGTGAGCGGGAACCGCCCAAAATTACCACGGTCGCCCCCCAATCCAAAAGGAAGATGCTTCGGGGGATCGAAGGCAGTGGCGCCAGAATATACTGAATTGCCGCCATCGTGGCCAAAGCGCCCGTGGCAGCCCGCAGCAAAACCGTCAAATCATAAAAAGCCACCGATCGGGTCCAGCCCTGGCATACCCGAAAACCGGCGAACCATGCGATTTTTACCAGTACAATCCAACCCACGGTGCCATGAAACCACTGCAACGAATATTGATCGAGTTGGCCCTCGAAACGCAGGCAGTAGCTCAGATAGTAGATGCCCGCGAACACAGGCGCCAGCAAAAAGGCGCCCATCAGATGGAGATGCCGTTGCCAGTAGATGGTTCGAGGTTCAATCATACTTTGTTTCAGCGATCACTCAGGCCACGCGGCGAGGAACAACCATTGCACGCGCCGCATCGACGTCTGGTTCCGCCTTCTCTTCGAAGGGCACGCACTCCTCCGCATCCGGAGCTTCCGCCGCATCGATGTCGGCTTCGTGCCCATAGCCTGTCGAAGCATTGTACTCATATCCATAGCCGTAGCTGTGATATCCGTAGTAGCCCTCTTCTTCTCCCGACCCGGTACGGTTGACGACCATGCCAAGCAAGGGAATTTTCATCAAGCCGAGCCGTTCCGTGACCCGCATCACCAAACGACGGCGGTTTTTTGCCGGTTGAACGACCAGGATCACGCCGTCAATCAATCGACCGACGATTGCCGTGTCCGTTGTGGCCAGGATAGGAGGACTGTCGATCAGGATCAGATCGTAAACCGATTCGGCCCAAGCCAGCAGTTGCTCCAATCGCGGACTTCCAAGCAGTTCGGCCGGATCGGTGGGCCGAGACCCCGACGGCATGATGTCTAGGCCCTTGATGCCCGACGGACGAACATGCAAAGGAGCCATTTCCACGATATCGGTCTCCGCGCGCAGAACTTCGCTCAAGCCGCGAGGGCCGCGCATCTCCATCAATGCCGTCATCCCGGGACGCCGCAGGTCGGCGTCGATCACTAAAGTTCGTTTCTCACCCTGGGCATAACAAACCGCCAAGTTCGCGAGTGTCGTTGTCTTGCCGTCTCCCGGCTCGGAACTAGTGATGATCAAGCGGTGTGCGTCGGGGTATGTCAACGTAATGGCCGTGCGCAACGTGCGGAAACATTCACTTTGCACCGAGGTGGGCAACAAGTGCGTCACCAACGCATTTAATCCCGAGGTCGCCTCCATGTGCATCTGCTGAATCATGGTCAGCAACGGAATCCACAACCGGCTCTGCATCTCGTCAACCGATCGGAACCGATCATCCAAGCAATCGAGCAGCGAGACCACCCCCAACGCCAGGAAGAACCCCAGGAACAAAGTCACCGCGCCGACGATGCTTAACTTGGGCGACATCGGGCCCTCGGGCAATTTTGGCTCCGCGATGACGGCTACGCGCACATCCTGGCCGTTTTGCTTCAAATCCAAGGAGGCGATCTGATTCAACAACACATCGTTCATGTCGCTTAGCCGCTTCACATCGCGTTCCAGCAGTTCAATTTGAGCCAATTGACCGCTGAGGTTGATAGCTTCCGTGCGAGTTTTTTCGAAATGGTCTTGAAGAATCTCCTCTTTCTTTCGCGATTCATCCAATTTTTGCCGCACCATTTGCAGTAACCAAGGCCCCAATTGGTTGTTATGGTTTCCTGCCAACCGCTGGCCGATTCGTTGCTGTGCGGAATCCAAATACTGCTGGATCAATTGAATTCGTTCTGTAAGCGCGACCACTTGCGGATGCGCTGGGCCAAGATTCTGCTGCGCTGTTTGCAGCTCGGCTTTTGCCTGAAGGAGATTTTGCTCAAGATTGTCTTGCGTATAGGCCTCGCGGTTGCCCAGTCCCAGGGTGTTCAACAACATTTCACGGCCGACGGCGTCGCCGACCGACAAAACATATTGGCCCAGATCCTCTTTGTTGGTCACCGCGTTTTGGATTGTCGCCAACAAGGCATCCAACTCGACTCGCTCCTTCTGCGCCGCAATCAAGGCATCGTTGAAATAGACGGCCCGTTGCACCATCGGATGAAGCGTTTTGCCCTCGGAACGAAATCCCATGTCGGCGAAGTTTTTGCGGGCGATCAGCAGTTCTTCTTGTTTGGTATTGAGTTTCTCAGCCAACTTTCCGCGTTCTTGCGTCAACACCCGGCTGATCTCTCCCGCCGTTCCCTTGCGCATTTGGTCCATGAAATCAAGATACGATTGGATGATTGCTTCAACCACATTTTTCGCCGCTTGCGGACTCTTGGAGCGATATTCCACCTCGATAATGCTGGTGTTGCGTATCGTCTTGGCGAATAAATTGTTGCTTAAACCAC
Source organism: uncultured Planctomycetaceae bacterium (assembly GCA_964573875.1). GTDB lineage: Bacteria > Planctomycetota > Planctomycetia > Pirellulales > Thermoguttaceae > CAYWGR01. The sequence continues at coordinate 17,806 of CAZNMP010000001.1, forward strand.
TGACGGTCAATTCCTGTGGCATGCCGGCAAGATCAACGCGGTCATCGGAATTTAGATTTTTCAACGCCCCCTCCAGCACCTGGGTGCTGCGTAACATATTCTCAAAGGTAGGCATATTGCTCTGACGCGACCCTTCGTCTCCCGTAAGAGACGTATCGAGACTGTTGCGTCCGGCCTGTGATACCAACAACGACGCCTTCGATGAATAGATCCGGGGCGCCGTGAAGTAGTACAATCCGCCTAACAATGCCGCCGTTGTCAGAATCACCGCGACCAAATTTTTGCGGTAGCGAATCGCCAGCACAATGCGTAAAACAGCATGTGCGAGTTGCGTCAGAGATTGAAGATCCGATGGCTCGGATTCGATTTGCTTTGGAATAGACGTCTGCGTCATGCAAGGGTGCCCTATAAGGAACTAATCGCCTATCCTGCGTGAGCTCCGGGCCTTGTGCCCGATATTTTCTCGCGTGCCCCTCACGGTAAGGGGGTTGGGAGAATACCCAATGACAATCCCCTAGGTCAATGGAGATTTTTTTACCCTGCCTTAACATCCGCGCACTTGAAACCGCGCAAAAATTGCCTGGTCTGCCACCGCTAGTCAGTTTCCCTATCTTCGCTTGTTGCTGGGTACTTCTGGCCGTAAATATCGCCGAGTAACCCATAAAAACGCCGGTATGGCCAGCAGCCCGAAAGCGGTTGGTTCCGGCACGGGCGACATGGTGGCCAGCAGCACATCATTGCCGCCGGTCAAACTTCCTGTTGCAGCATTGGCGTTATAATAGATGTTCCACGAACGTCCGTCGTGGCTGCCAACCGCATCGCCGTTGGCATAATTACTGAAAGCTCCCTCCAGCAATCCGCTCGTGTCGTTGCGAAGAATCCATATCTTATCGCCAGGCCGAGACCGGCCGGATCCTGCCCATGTCAAGGCAAGTGTGCCGCTCAACGAAATATCGTGCGAACGGTCGCCGGTTACCAGCACTTGATCATGCCCTGCGTCGTTATTGCCGGGCGTGGTTCCGCCGACTGCCATCTGTAAAAGCCCGTCCATCGTATAGTCGCCCTGAATCATCTCGATGCCCATGCTGTTGCCGGGCGCATGGGTACCGGCAACGATAAGGTTTCCGAGGATCATGCCGGAGCCTTTCAACGTGACTCCATCGGCTAGCGTGTAAGGCCCCGAGGCGGAAAAATCCAAGACTGCTCCGCTTCGCACATCGATCGTCGTGTTGCGCAGGATGCTCTTCGCATCAAACACCAACTTTCCCTCGTGGACAATTGTTTCGCCCGTATAAAAATTGTTCCCCTTCAAGACGAGCGTGCCGGCACCGGTCTTCGTGAGACCAACTCCTGGATTGCCGACGATGGAAACATTAATCGTCGCGGTATTGCCCGAGGTCACTTCAATCGTATTGGCACCCGCGCCGCCCGAACCTCCGTTGGTCAGCGCAAGTTTGGAACTGGAGTTACCGTATTGGATTGAGCAGTTGTCAGCAGCAAACGTCAAGCTGCGGGCTGCGACCGTCGTTCCCTCGGCAATCGTCACCGTGCTATTGGCCCCGGTGAAATAAGCATTATCTCCTCGCACCCCGTTCCAGGCGGAAAGTGCATTGGCATTGGTCCTGTCAATCCAACCTGCACCGGTTGAATTATTCCATTTGCCATTCGTGCCGTTCCATTCACATGTATGGCTGCTCGAAGCCGTACCGTTCAAGGCGATTTCATCAAAATTCCAAAACGTATTGGGCGTGCTTCCAATCGCATAAAGTTTGAAAGCAACCGAACTTTCGCCGCCGGCCAGTTTAATTTGGTAGTTCGAGTAGCAGGCATCGGTCTGCAAACCACCGCTTGCAGGTTGCACGGAAAGAGTACCGCCGCCGGCAGTTTGGGATCGATAGCTCGACGTGCCGTCGAACCCCCATCGTGCATTGCTGCGGCCCTGCAAAACAATGTTTGCAGTATCCCCGAAAGTTGCCGTGGTGTTCGCAACGTACGCCTGCACCAGGTCTGCTGGGTTTTTCCCCTTACTGCTCACACTGGCAGTTGCGGATACATGGTATGTGACCGAAACGTTCGTCCAACCGGAAAGCAGCCCCTCGGAAAAGATGGGCTTTGAACTGCCGCCGTCGGCTACCGACCAGGAACTCGTCCCCGCCATAATGCGCTGGCTGGCCGGAAAATCACTCTCGCCGACATTGGTGCTGATAAAGTTCTTTCCAACGGTCGTATATTGCCACGTGTCGCCGATTGGTTCAAAGCCGCAGGATACAATGACACTGCCCAAGCCGGCATTTGCCATGAATGTCGCTGCCAACATCCAGGAACCGAGTAAAAGGAGAGTAAGATCAAGAAAGTGGGTGGGGTAAAATGGATGGGGCCGCATGTCCTACCTAACTCCGTCGCGTCGCTGCCTCGTAAAAAGGGTTGAAAAAACCGTATATTACAAATGCCCCAAAAGTAGCTCTCCGCTTAACCGACATATTCTAGTAGTTCAGGGCGAATGCGGACATACTGAACATGCGCACTCCACTAGATCGCCGGGTTGTCACCCCCCACACAAATCCGTATAAAATAGATATGTGGAAAAAGGCATTCGATGGGGGGCCTGCTATGCTGCGGTTCTCGGGGGCGTTTGTTTTGTTGTTTTTATTCGTCGGCTGTGAAGGCCGCCCCGCCCCGCTGCCCGCGGATGTTGGCGAGCCAACCTCGGCCAGTACGCATTTTGAAAAGATACGTGAACCTGCTGTCGCCAGCATCTTTTATCCCCGTCACGAAAGCACGTTGCGGCAAACGGTCGATCGTCTATTGGCCGACGTTAAAAAAATGCCCGAAGCAAAGCGGGTTCACAATCTGCGAGCGCTGGTCTGTCCACATGCTGGCTACGAATTCTCCGGCCCAACGGCCGCAGTTGCCTATAACCAACTGTTTGGCCGCGATTTTTCGACGGTCATTCTGATGGGGCCCAGCCACTATGCTGCCTACACCGAGGCATTCGTCTCGACTGTCGATGCATGGCAAACGCCGCTTGGCCCGATCCCTGTTTCACCCAAAGCAGTCGAGTTGGCAAAAAATGATCCATTTACGGCCGGCACGCAGTACGAAGTACATCGGCCGGCTTGGTGGCGGCAATCGCCCAAGGAACTGCCGCCTTTCGGCCAAGATACGCCCGAAACGTGGGAACACTCCGTCGAAGTGCAACTGCCTTTTCTCCAGCAGGCTTTGCCCAAGGCTTCGATCATCCCGGTGATTTTCGGTGAAGTCGATCCACAAAAAGCTGCTGATAGACTCTTGCCATTCCTCGACGATCATACGCTCATCATCGTTAGCACCGATCTGAGCCATTATCATCCCTACGCCGAAGCGAAAGCACTCGACAAGCGATGCGTCAAAGCCGTCTGCGACCTACAGGCCGACGATCTGACGGGCGACGACGCTTGCGGCCACGGTCCCCTGCAAACACTCATTCAAATCGCCAAGAAAAAAGGCTGGAAAACGCGCCTTCTCGATTACCGCAACAGTGGCGACACCAGCGGCGATCGCTCCGCCGTGGTTGGCTATGCAGCCATCGCCTTCTACGACCCAAGTGAAACCAAGACGTCCGCTTCGCCGAAAGATATCGCGCCGTATTATACCAATTCCGAACGGCGTTTTTTATTGGAATTGGCTCGGCAAAGCGTCACCGCCGCAGCCACCGACGGCCCTTCGCCCGATGAACATGCCAGAGTGTCTGATAAACTGCGTGAGCGCCGCGCCTGCTTTGTTACTCTTACCAAGAGCGGCGCATTGCGCGGCTGTATCGGCAGCATTTTCCCCGAAGAATCGCTCTATCAGGCCGTTATTCGCCGTGCCCGCTCGGCGGCTGTCGAAGATCCGCGATTTCCACCGGTGCGCGCTGATGAATTAAAACAACTCGATATTGAGATCAGCGTGTTGACCATCCCACGGCCTTTGAATTTTACATCGCCGCAAGACTTATTGGCCAAATTGC
>CAZNMP010000002.1:0-20894 GCA_964573875.1 uncultured Planctomycetaceae bacterium
TTCTCAAATAATCCCGAGCAAAGGGGAGCACGGTTTCGCTGGCGCCAAAGACGATCAGAATGGGATCAAGAAAAAGCAAACCGGCCACGGTAATCACGATCGCGGCAAGCGTGAGCAACGTAGCAGCGTTGCCGAGGATTCGTTCGGCCGCGTCTTTTCGCTGCCGTCCCAGCCAGATCGAAATTTGGGAGGTGGCGCCAAATCCAATCAGCATCCCGAAAGCCAGCACAATCAGCATGAAAGGAAAGGCAACCGTGATGCCGGCGATGCCGTCGCCGCCGATGGCTTGTCCCACAAAGATGCGGTCGATCAGATTATAGAGCGCCTGGGCCAACATGCCGACAATGGCCGGGGCCGAAAAATGCAGCAACAGCCTGGGAATACTTTCCTGCCCCAGTTTTGTCGAGCGGTCGTCCGGAGGTTGCATTATGATAGAGTCGCCCTTAGTCGTCCGCTTTGGGCAGCTTGCCCATCAATGAGCGAATCTTCTGCAACGCCTGTGCCTGCATGTCGAGTTCGGCGATTTTTTCGGCTTTGCGTTCGGCCTCTGCGAGTACCTGGTGGGCCTTGGCATGTAGACCGGCATCGGAAAGCCGCTGGGCCACCTCGCCCATCGCATAGGCACTGGAAAAAGGATCCTCGATTTTTGCCGCCGTCTCCAGTGCCAGGCTAAATGTTTTTGCGGCCGTGTCGTTTTCCTTTAAGTCTGCTTGCTTGGCGGCTGCTTCGGCAATTGCCGTGCAACGTTTTTTCGGATCCTCAACCGAATTGGCAAAGTCGAGCAATTCCTTGAACACGCGATCGCGCTGATCGATTTGCCGAAGTTTATGGAAGACCCCCGCCACCGAGCAAAGAACGATGGCCCGCCCCTGAACGTCTTCGACCTTCGCGGCCAGTTTTTCCGCCGACTGCAACGTGGCCCGCGCTTTTTCGAGATCTTTGGCGGCGCCTTGCGCCTGGGCGATTCGAGCCAGCGACTTCGCGCGGCTTTCCGTTTCTTTCACTTCGTCGGCCGCCTCGATGGCCGCCTCGATCGACCGCTGTGCCGCCGGAGCATTGCCCAGTCCCGCTTGTGCCTCGGCCAGCAGCGCCAATGCACCGGCCTTGCCCGACGGATCTTCAATTTCCTGGCAATCTTTCCAGGCCAGCCGCAGGGTCTCTTCCGCACCCGTCACGTCGAGTGCCTTGCCCTGCTTATAGCCGATCTTCGTCAAGCTTTTGGCGCGAAGCTCCGGGTCGCCCTCCTCTTGCGCCTGGGCAACCTGCTCCTGATAAGACTTCGAATCGGTCTTGGACGACTTCCCGCAACCGATCGCCAAAGCACACAACCCGCCAAGCATTACGATCCACGCGCCGCGCAACATAACCCGCTCCTCAACGGCATTCTACGATAAAAGACCAATGTCTAATTATAGCTTGTCGCTGATTGGCGGGTAGTTATTGGGTTTCAGATAAGCAATGTCGGGAGGGCCGGGCACCGACCGAAGGTTGGTCGACGGGAAGCCCGGTAAACAGGAGTTTTTGGCCCTGCACTACCCGATATTATTAACCTGAACACTAATAAGCCCTAGGGAACCTGGAATTCTCGAATGCTTCTCACGGGCCGGGCGTCGGGGCTCACCAGAGCGGCCTCGACTTCATACCGCCCCGGATCGGCTGGAATATCGATTTTCAAGGACAATTTTAGGCTCCCCAACGGCGTCACCTCGCAAGGCATGGTCTTTTCCGACAAAGCCTTGCCGTCGTGAAGCAGCCGCAACCGGACGGTTCCCTTCCAAGCGTCGTACAAATCGTTGATCACGACCACGGGAAATTCACGCGCGCCCGGCGGATAGCGGTCGGCCCAAGCGTCGATCATGATGCCCACCGGCGCGAAGGCGTCGCGTACATACTGCTCGAAAAGGGGCTCGAAGGTCAGGTGTTCGATGTCGATAAAGTCATCGCAGGTTGCCCCGCCCTCGGGCCGTGGCTTGTCGCTCGGCCGTGAATAGCCTAGTCCGCAGAAATGCAGTACCCCGGCCGCTTGGCGATTGCAACGCCAAAACTCGGTCAACGCCGCCACCCCGCGAGCATGAAACATCCGCCGCTGCTCCACCGTGGAACCTTTGCCCAAGAGGATTTCGTAAGGCTTGCCGGTCAGGCAGGTTGTGCTGCCGTCCCGATTGAGCCACAGCCAATCGTACTCGTTGATGATGACCGGCACGGGAAAACGCTTCTGTTGTTGCGTCAAATCAGGCACCGGCGAGGTCGTGGCCAAGTCACGCAGATAAAAAGGCTTGTCACCCCAAAGATTCCGAACAAACAAATACGGGTGCGACTCGGCGCAATCCGCAGGACTCTGCGGCCCCTCATAGCCGTTCTCCCACGGACGATTCGAGAGATCCAGGCCTCGCACCGCCTGAATCGCCTTGCCCGTCTCGGGCGTCCAGCTTTCGTTTTGCGCGTCCCAAATCACCACGCAAGCATGGTTCCAACGTTCGCGCATCCATTCGATGTATTGTGGAATGATTTTTTCCGCCATCGGATGATCGGGTCCGTCGGCCTCTGGTTTTTCAGGCTTCCCATCGCCCAACCAAATCGGAAATTCATCCTGAATCAGGAAACCTTCCTCGTCGGCGATGTCGTACCAGAAATCGGGCGGAAAACCGATGCAATAACGGATGCTGTTCCAGTGCATCGACTTGAATTGTTGATGCAGCTTGCGCACCCAGTCGGCCCGCCACGGCAGATCGCCGCGCGTGGCATCTTCAAAAAACCGATAGGCCGTCACATTCGTGCCGCGCATGTAATACGGCTTGCCGTTGAGCACCATCCGCCCCGTCTTCGGATCCGTGGCGAAAGATCGCATGCCGAATCGGGCGTTGAGCGTATCGCCTGTCGTGCGGACTTTCACCGTATAAAGAAATGGATCTTCCGGCGACCAAAGCCGGCATCCCGGCAACGGAATCGTGAGATCAACCTTTGCCGTTTGATTGGCCGTCAAATGCACGTTCGCCGATTGGGGGCTGCCCACCGTTTTGCCGCTAGCTGCTTCACACACTTCCATTTCCACGGTGGCATCGCTTGTCTTGTTCGCCTGGATCTCGGCCACCACGCGCACTGCCTTATGCGGCACATCAGGCACGGTCTGCACATTGACCACATGCGGCGCGCCGGTCAAAATCAACTCGACGGTATCATAGATTCCCGGGATAAAACGGTATTTTTCAAAATCCCAGGCGTTCGGCATTCCCTCGGGCAGAATTGTGCGATAAGCCCCCACGCGAATGGCAAGCTCGTTTGCTTGCCCCTCGCCTTTCAGGTATCGTTTCACATCCAGAATCGCGGGCGTATAGCTCGGCAGATGCTCGCCGACCAACTGGCCGTTGAGAAACACCTTCGCGCCCCACATGGCCTTATGGATTTTGAGCAACGCAACCTCGGACACGGCGCCCTCGACCGTGAATGTCCGACGATACCAAAATGCCTCGCGCTGTTTGCTCTTCACGCCCACTTCGGTGAACGCCGGCTGAGCCATGTCGATCAGCCCCGGCACTGCCACCTTGTGCGAAAAATCCTTCGGCATCGCCTCCATGCCGCCTTGTTCCACTTGCCATGAGCCGTCTAGAGATACGACGCGCCGAGGTGACGACGCATCGGCCGATGCCGCGCATCTGCACATCAACAGAATTGCCGCCGCAAATACTACCACACGACCCCAGTTTGTAAACCTTATTGCTGCTTTCAGAGGCATCATGATAACCGCTCCGGATAAATTATACTCATATTGCATGGAGAAAACTTACTTTTTTGACGATCCTGGCATGGCCGGCTCGAAAACTGAGGATGCCGCAAGCTCTTGGTTGGTCAAACCTGTTATCATCGGCGATTCCGTCGTCCAGTTTCGATCTAGCTTCACCAGGAGGACGCCACCTTGTGACTCTTCCACCTTTCCGCTGTTGTAATGCACGCTGACCTTTCGACCCTGCGGAACAGTGATTTTCAAAACACCTTCCGGCGAGTCTTTCGCTGATAGCCAAAGATAAACATGCGGAATGCTGTTGCGTAAAAACAGCCGACCCGCCACATGCCGTCCGATGTGCAAAACCGGATCGACCGGCTCACGAGCCGAGCCTTGAAGAATCACGTTGTACATGTTTTTGCCCGGCACGATATTCTTGCATACGACTAAACCATGCAAATTGCCGGTCGAGCCGTCCACGATTGAGATGAAGCGAGCGTTCTCAGATGTTTTCGCGATGTTCAGCCCTGCCGCTTTAAGTGGAATGCTCCACACGGCGACAGGCAAGCAACCCAACAGTTTGGGCGACTCGATGTCTATCTGAATTCCAACGCCATCCGACGCCGGGATCATTTTTGCCGCAGCCTTTACTCCGGCGAGATTCACCATGCGCGGCACGCAATTGTCGGCCGTCAGCAGGTCGGGATTGCAGAGTCCATGCTGCTGGCGAATCGCCGCTTGATCGTCCCAAACCGGTTCAGACCAAGGACGTGTATAATCCCAGAAAAAACGCGGCAATGTCGAGCCCTTTTCATGCAGGGAATGAAACTCCCCATTGCTTAGCTCGATGCGATCCGGAACGCACTTCGGCTTATAGGCAACTTGATAACCACAATAGGTATCCGGCCAGTAGAACCAATTTTCCGGCTGTTTTGAGTAATGTCGCTGATAGTAATCCGCAACATCGACGCCGGAAACGAACACCAGCTTTTTCGTCTTCGCTTGTTCTCGCAGATAGCGGATGGCCAACGTATTGGCTTGATCCCAGTCGGGCAGATCGCAAAAATTCTCCAGCCCAACAAAGAGAAACATCGGTTCGCGTTGATGAAGTGATTCAGCCAGCAAAAGATCGACCGCCGTTTGGAATCGGTCGCAGTTGGACGTCTCGCCCATCTGATCGCTATGCGCTCGCAGGGCGGTTAATTGCGGCTCTCCTTCGAGCGTATTGATGTAATACATGCGGACTGCGGAGGTCGTGCCTTGCGGAAGAGCCACAATGGACTGGCCTTGCGCCACCTTGCGATAGTCATCCTTGGCAACATAATAAGGCACGGTCGGCGCGCCCCACTGGTTGATCAACCATGCGCTGTCATCGCCACCGTCGCGCCAGTTTTGCCATTGCACAAGCGTATCGATGGCCTTGATGCCTAGTTTTTGCGCCGCGACCGGCGTGTCGTGCGAATAGGTGTAACTGCCCAACAGATCCATCGGACCGATGCCCAGCAAATCCCATGTTTGCATCAACTGGCGGATGCCGTCGTATTGCACATCCCTATCAAACCAGGAGAGATTGCTGTTGGGGCATTGCGAAAACATGTAGTTGCCCTGGCACATCGGCAAAATGCGGTCGCCATAGCGATGCCGCATCGTTGCAAATACGCGATACTCTTCGGCAAGCTGTTGCGGCGTTCGACAATAAAGCGCCGTGTGTTCCGATCCATCCCAAAAATCGGCAGCCAAACCGTATTGATGAAGCACATCGTATGCTTCCCCCTTACGGTCAGGCTTTCGCAGTCCGGTGTACGCAGTGAATTGCAACCGACACGTGGCGTAGCCATCGCCGATCACCGCGAACATGCGGCTTAATTGCTCGTCGCCGATGCGCCACACGATGCGTCCATTGCCGGGCTGTGCGGGCGAAAGCTCGACGACTGCTGCTTGGCCGCCGCGGCCATCCGGTTTCCAATCGAGCGTAAGCGGTTCCACCTTACCCGGATTCGCGCCGAGGAAGTTCCATTGCAAGGTTGCCTCGCAAGGAGAAGGAACAGCCCCTGTTATATGGAATGTGACCTTGGTTTTTTCACCCAAACGCACGAGCCCCGGTGCGACTTCCAGGGCTGTTCTATAGCCCCAACGTCCGGCAGCAGTCTCCGCCTGCAAATACTCCTTAAGGCGTTCCACCATTTTCGCGTCTTGTCCCATTTGCCAACGAGCCCAACGCTGGATATCATCGCGCCGTTGGGCCGCTGTCTGCGGTGGTTGATCGCTGAAGGCTTTGATCTCAATCCGTCGAATCGTTGCCGCCGAACCGTTGGGGCCCGATGCTTGAAGCGTCAAATAGCCCGGCCGACATTCAAACCCAGCAGGTAGAGTAAACGAAGTTTCCTGAGAGCCCGACCGGACAACGACCCGATGTAAGTCTTGAACGATTGTCAAATCAAAATGTCCGTTTTCGGCCACCTTGAATTGCCAAGCTCCGATCTGTTTTCCTTCAACGTGGAGCAGTGTTCGTCCTTTACGATCCACTTGCACGAAAATCGGGCTGGCCTGAAAAGAATCCCACTCGAACGGTTTTTGCCAGCCGATCCGCAGCGTTGGATTCCCGGCTTTGCCGAAAATCCCTTGGAGCGAAACCGAAAAATTTCTCAGATTCGCTGGGTTTACCGCAGTGCCCAGCAAAGTCGTTTCGGCAACGCCAGACAACCCGCCTTCGGCATGTGGTTGTGGAATTGCTAAAACCATTCCCTCGGGTCCAACCGTTGCCGGCACATCCCCCAATCGCCAATTGCAAGGGCGCTGCGAAAAATCATCGTTATATGTCTGGCCCGCATACGCAATCGCCGTCCAGCATATCTGGATCAGAAACAATGCCATTGGCACTTTGGTGGAAAATTTCATGGGATGGCCCAATCTGAAGGAACATCAAATAGCCCCGGCCAGCAACCGACCTACGCCTCTTGGACGACCTTCCAGCCCAAGGCATCGGCCAATGCAAATACCGGCTCCTTCAGATCGCCGAAAACGGTTACGCGATGCCAGCCCCAGCTGCACCATTGAGTAAAGAGCTTTTCGATGTCGCCGACGGGCTCGGCCGCCAGTTTCGTGCGGCAGGCGCGATCATCGGTCACATTGGCGACGCCTTTGCCTTGATGGAAAAGAATCTCCTTCCGTGGAGCGCTGAACAACACGGTGGTCGTCATGTAACCCACGGGGAATAACGAGCGGACGGCCGCTCCCTTGCGATCCTCGGAATGCGTCAAAATCTCGAAGGCGTTCGCCGGCCCTTGCGGCCCGAACGGTTTGTTCGATGCCACGCAATGGGCATAAATTATCTGCCTTGCCGCCGTGTCAATCACCGGATCGGAAATGAAGCCCGGCCGCCCTTGGGTCAATGTGTTCATTGCGATCATGGATATTGCCGATGGGACATCGGCTTCGCACCCGCCGATCAAGCCCTCGTTGTTCAATTCATGGAACCCCAGACAGGGATAGGCATGGATATGCCCGCCGTAGAAACCGCCCAAGCAGTTGATCGTAATTCCCTTGGCTCCATACTTTGTGAGCAAAGCTTTTTGGCCCAAGTACATCGCAGCCGAGTTTTCCAACGTGTCACGCGGCACATCGACGATCGCGCGAGCGTTCTTTTGCCAACAGTCGGCAATCGCCCGGGCTTGATCCTTGTCGGCAACTTTCCAAGCTTCGTTCAACTCGGCGAATGGAACCGCAACTACCTCGATCCCCATTTGCTGCTGGATAATATCGCCGCCTCCGATGGGCTTGTTCGTATCGTTGGCAACAACCAACAGCTTCGCTTCTCGCAGCTTTGCCAGGCAATCTTTGGGAGCAAGTGCTGCCACGGCATCGGCCGTGCATTGCATGTTGCTTTGTGCCGGTGTACGTCCGCGCCGAATATCGACCACCATGGACGCAAAATTTGCCGCCGAGTTGTTCTTTTTGGCCGTGGCAAAACACGGAACAACTGCCGCCACGTCCTCGATCTTCGCTGCCGAAATAAAACCAATATTCGGCGTTTTATTGCGAAGAAATTCCGAGGTATACACAAGATATCCGCCGCTGCCGCCGTAGGGGAAATCGACATAGAGCGTCGGCTTGCCCGTTGCCGCAACTGTTTGCACCACCCGATTCCAGCAGTTCAACTGAAAGACCACATAGCCGTCGATCGATGCATTTTTATCCTCCGCGACGATTTTTTTCGCCGCTTCTTCGTGGGAGGCCATCGATGTCACAAACTCCACGCCAGGGCAGCGCGCCCGCAAATCGGCAACGAATTGATCCATCACCGGCTGGAATTGAAAGCCAATGTTCGGCCAGTCGGGGCCGGGTTGCACGGGGGCGTGCAGCGCATAAAGGATCCGAACGCGCACCTTCGCCTCGGTCTCCGCCCCGTGTGACGGTAACGCCAGCGTTCCAAGCCCCGCAGCGCCGGCGCAGGCCGCGCAGCCGGTTGCCAAAAAGTTCCGGCGATTCACATGACAATGGGCACAACCCGTGGAAATCTCGAAACGGCTCATGAACGTACTCCTTGAAGAAAGGGACAGGCGTGGAGGGAAGGCGGGAACAAAATCACCGAACACGTCGTGAAAGCAACTTAGGTATTCTCGCTTTTTCAACTCTTGCCGTCTATGATATTCTTTGTCATAGTAAATGACATGCGTATTCATCCTCGGTTGATTCCCAAGGGGGGGCCATGCCTGAACCGCTTCGCATTGCGTTGTTGATCGAAAGTTCGCGCGGGTACGGACGCAATCTGCTGGCCGGCATTGCTTCCTACGCTCGGACATTCGGTCCCTGGACCTTTCATCACGAAGAACGAGCCTTTGGCGACCCCTTGCCTGACAAATTAAAAGACTGGCGGCCCCAGGGCGTCATCGCCCGGCTTGAAAATCGTCGATTGGTCCAAGCTGTCCGCCGGCTCCGGCTGCCCACGGTCGGCGTTTTGCACGAAGGCGGTTCCTCAGGCATCCCCGGCGTTTTGCCCGACCATGAAGCCATCGTTCACTTGGCGGTCGAGCATTTTTTTGAGCGGCGGCTCGAACATTTTGCCTTTTGCGGCTTGCCTGGCGCCGGGTTTTCGGAAAATCGTTGCCGTTGCTTCGTGCGTCAATTGGCTCAGCATCGCTATACGGTCGATGTTTTTCAGGGCCGGCGTTCCAAGTCGCTGCAAGGTCTGGCCGAAATCGAGCACGACGCCATGCGCCAGGCCGACCAACTGGCCGTCTGGCTTCGTAAACTGCCGAAGCCGGTCGGACTGCTGGCTTGCAACGACATGCGGGCGTTCCATGTGTTGAGCGTTTGCCGCGAGCATGGCATCCTGGTTCCGGATGAAGTGGCCGTGCTCGGTGTGGACAACGATGCCGTGGAATGTGAATTGTGCGACCCGCCGCTATCGAGCATCGACAACAATGCCCATCGCGTTGGATTCGAGGCGGCCTCTCTGCTCGATCACATGATCCGTCGCAAGGCCAAGGTGCCTGACCTTACCTTGATCGAACCGGTGGGCGTGGTGGCGCGTCGCTCAACGGACGTGTTGGCCATCGCCGACCGAGAGGTTTCCGCCCTCGTGCGCTACGTGCGCGATCACGCCTGCGATGGGCTGACGCCTCCACGGCTTGCCAAACACATGGCCGTTTCACGCAGCACGCTCGAACGTTGGTTTATCAAACACTTGGGCCGCTCGGTCAACGACGAAATTCGCCGCGTGCAGATTGATCGTGTCAAGGATCTGCTGGCGACAAGCGACCTTCCGCTCGGCGAGATTTCGCAACGTTCGGGGTTTCTCTATCCCGAAACGATGCAGCGGGTGTTCAAGAATGCTGTCGGACAAACGCCCGGCCAATATCGCATCGACCGACGAAATGTCGAGCCATGAGCAGCCTTCGCCGCACGGCGTTCTACGAGCGATTTTGCCAATCCACGTCCGACATCGCCGCCAGCGCAAGTTGCAATGCCTGTGTGCCCGAGCGACCTTGGCCGTGGGCCTGAAGCGAAACGTACAACTGTTGGGCAAGCGCCAATCCCGGCAGGCAGAGATTCATGCGTTTTGCTTCCGCCAAGGCGATGCCAAGGTCTTTGATGAAGTGTTCGACGAAAAAGCCGGGCGAGAAATCGTTGCGAAGAATCCGAGGACCGAGGTTTGACAATGACCAACTGCCGGCCGCGCCGCCCGAAACCGACTGCATCACCATTTCCAGATCGAGGCCGGCCTTATATCCGTATAACAACGATTCGCAAAGGCCGACCATATTGCCGGCGATTAAAATCTGATTGACCATTTTCGTGTGTTGGCCTGCGCCCGGCCCGCCCTGGCGCACGAACGTCTTGCCCATCGCCTGCCAACAAGGCCGCAACGCTTCGATCACATTCGCATCACCGCCGAGCATGATCGAAAGCTTTGCCTCGCGGGCGCCGATATCGCCGCCCGAAACCGGCGCGTCGATCGCGTAGACGCCGCGCTCGGCAGCCACGCGAGCGATTTCGACCGCCAAGGACGGCTCACTGGTAGTCATATCGACCAGTATGTTGCCGGGCTTGCAGCCGGCCAACGCGCCATCGGAACCGAGGATCACTTGACGCACGTCGGCCGGGTAGCCGACCATCGTGAAAATCACATCCGATGCCGCCGCCAATGCCCTGGGACTTTCGGCCCAATGCGCCCCGGCGGTCAATAAGGGCTCGGCTTTTGCGCGAGTGCGATTGTACGCCGTGACCGCAAAGCCGGCCCGCAAAAGGTGGCCGCACATGCTCGCGCCCATCACGCCCGTACCGATCCAGCCGATACGGGTTCGACCGGGTTGGATTTGCAGGGTTGTCAGGGACATTTGCGTGTTAATCACGTCCACCTTCACGTCCGCCCGGATCCTTGATCTCAATCGAGAGGATCTCGATGTTGAAATCGACCTCCTCCTCTTCCTTGGCAAGGTCGCCGGTTTTGTTGTCGGCCCGTGAGATAAGCACGTCGATCGTGCGGCGGCGTCCCGTCTTCGTGTCGGCCTTCATGCCGTCGAGCCAAGCCGTTTTGTTGCCTTCGATCTGCCGGGCTTCATTGGCTCGAACCTGCGCTTGCCGGGCATAAAAAGCCATGACCTTTTTCGGCTTGCCCGTTTCTTCAGCGCGGACATAGTGTATTTCCAACTGGCTGGGCTTCAGATCGGCGATAGCCTCCGGGGCCTTGTCGGGCCAAACGACATGGTAGGAACCTACGGCCTTGGCGTCCTTGTTCAATTCGAGACCCTCAGGCAGTTTGACGGCCGCCTCGGTCTCCTCGCCTGCCTCGGCCGCGGCGTTTTCCTTGGCCAAAGCCGCGGCGTGGAACCGCTTGCATAAGGTCAACAGCAGTTTTGACGAAGCCGTCATCCACTCTTGCTCGGCCTGTTCTTTTTTCTGATTGGCCTTCGCGGCGTCCGCCGCTTTGCCGGAAGTTGCCTTGCCGGTCGCGGGCCGTCCCGGTTTTCCGCCGCGCGGCGCCGGCGCTCCCGGCGTTCGGCCGCCGCCGGGCGCCTTGCTGTCTTTTCGCGGCCCCATCTTCACCAGCACTAACAACGCGGGATCGGTAACCGTCCGATCAAACAAGCCGGCCGTTTCCAACGTCTTCGGCCCATCGTTCCAATGCTTCTGCAATGTCTTCGACATCGCCTCGCGAGTCGAATCTTGCGGGATCGTGGCAGCCAACAGCACCAATTGCGGTTGCTTTTCAAATGAACGTAAATCTTCAAGCTGCGATTCCAACCGGGCGCGGAATTTTTCCGACCACAACAGTGCGGCGATGCTGGGAACCGGGTCTACTTGGACCTCGATCTTATCCGATGTGCCGGGTCTTCCCGGAGCAGCAGGCCCTGTCTTGCCGAACGTCACGGCTGCAACGCCTGCGGTTGGAAGCCGCATGCCGCCGCCGACTTGTGCGGCGTTGTCGGGAAAACCGATCAATCGCGACAAGGCCAAAGAGCTGTAGCTGATCAACTGTTGCTCCAGCTTCGTCTTGATGTCCTTCACTGAGATTTTTTCGTAGAGGAACGCTTGAGCGCCGACATTGAGCGGATCGGCCGCCATCAGAAACTCGCGTACCGGATCGCTGGCCGTGAGTCGAACCATGCGCGGGGCCAATATTTCGGCTATCTTCGTGCGCAACTCAACCGAAGCCGCCGGTTTCACAAACTCGAACGCTTTGGTCCACATCTCCTTGGCCGAGATCGTTCCTTGCGCTCCTTGCGTTTTCTGCTTCTCCAGGCGTTCCGCCGGGCGCACTTCCTCGGGCGTCAACAACACTTTAAGCAACATCGCGTTGTTTTCCGGTCCGGGATGCAGAACCAAGGCCTTCAACGCCGCAATGACGGCCGCTTTATCGTCGTCGGTCGATTGCTCGCCGGAAATGACTTTTTCAAGCGTTGATCGAGCCAAGGGAGTGTCGTTTTCACCGAGCGCGGCAATAATCGCTTCGACCAGTTTTGTCAGTTCCGCTTGATTGCGAGGACGCACCACGGGCGGTTTCGCCGGCGTCCCGGCGGGAGCCATCGGCACAGCGCCCGGCGCCGGCCGGGAACCAGGGGCTGCTTGCGGCCCACCAGGCGCAGGCCGAGCGCCGGGTACCGTTTGCGGCGCGCCCGGCATGGGTGGGTTTGCATTCGGCGCGGCAGGCTTTGCGCCAGGCGGTGGCTCCGTCGGCAGCGGCTTCAGCAGATCGGTCAACCCTTGGGCCGCTGGTTCGCTGCCGCGCGCCTTCTCGCCCAACCACTCCACGGCCTTCAACAACCGTGGATCGTTTTCCAGCCGAGCGCGGTAGTAATCGTTCTTCTTCCATTTCGAAACGTCGTCCGGAATCGGACGATCTTCGTCTTTTTCCTTCTTGGAATCGTCCTTCTTCGCCTCGTCTGCTTTCTGTGCCGAGGGTGTCACGGGCCTGCCCGAAGGCGGAAGCGGTTCGGACGATGATGGCGGCGCAGACTGCGACGGGGCCGGCTCCGAAGCCATCTCCCGACTTTTCTTCCCGCTACCGCCGAACCATCCCAATTGCCAGCCGAAAAACAACAGCATCAGCAACAGCAGCACGCCGGCCGCGATGCCCTTGGCCAGATTCGGATTCTTTTTAATCCAGGGATTTTTGGTGATTGCATCCAGGAAGCTCTTCTTGCCGGATGCGTCCGACGCTTCCTCGCCCTCGTCCTCGAATTGTTGGTCGAGATTTTGATCGTCGAACGAATGAGACAGCTTTGGCTCGTTGGCGCGAATGCCGAGTTCATCCTTACGAGAGCTTTTCTTTTCTGCCACGGTGACGCCTCCGGAAGAGAAACCGTATTTTTGATGCTTGCGGGGACAATGATCCGGCAAATCTGGAGGATTTAGCCCATTGCCATCCTCCCGCTGACCGACCTTTTGGGGGCAGCGTCCGGGCCAGGGTTCATTGACCGAGCAAAAGTTCCGAGCAAACCCGCGAACGGGGGAAAGTTGCAGTATGCCATAATTTCGGTAAAAATACCACTGTGCCCCGCCTGCGACTGCGATAAATTACCCGCGCGAGAGGGGGGTGGCCCTTTCCCGTTGTTTCAACGACCACGACAAAGGATCCGGCGATGGCCGAACGATTACGCATCGCACTTTTGATCGAATCTTCTCGATCCTATGGCCGTCAATTGCTCAAGGGAATCGCCGCCTACGGCCGATCGCACGGTTCGTGGATTTTTTTCCATCAGGAACGTGTTTTCGGCGATTCGATTTCTCCCCAATTGCGCCAGTGGAAGCCTCACGGCATCATCGCGCGTTTGGCCGGAGCCCGTCTTACGCAGCAAATACGTCGGATGAAAGTCCCCTCGGTCGATTTGTATCCCGAAGGCAAAAGCGGCGTCATTCCCGGCGCCGGCTCCGATCCGGAATCGTTGATACGCCTCGCCGTCGATCATTTCCTCGAACGCGGCTTCCATAATTTTGCCTATTGCGGATTCAGCAACGTCCCGTTCTCTGAAATTCGCGAGGAATGCTTCAAACGCCATTTGGCAACGCTTGGAACAACCGTACAGACGTTTTCCTATCCGGCCCTGCCGCGTGGCACCGACTTGGCCGCCGTCGAGAATCATGCCCTGCATTACGCCGATTCCCTTGCCGAGTGGCTTCGCCAGTTGCCCAAGCCGTTGGCGATTTTGGCGTGCAACGACGTGCGGGGCCGTCAGGTATTGAATGTCTGCAAAGAAGCCGGCGTCGCCGTGCCCAACCAGGCGGCCGTTCTCGGCATCGACAACGACGACGTCCATTGCGAACTTTGCGATCCGCCGCTTTCGAGCATCGACCCGAACGTCGAGCAGATCGGTTACGAGGCTGCCGCACTTCTGGATCGCTTGATCCAAGGAGGCAAGCCGCCGACCGCCAATATTCTCGTGCCGGGACGCGGTGTCGTCGTGCGCCATTCGACCGATGTGTTGGCCATCGCCAACGAAGACGCGGCCGAGGCAATCCGTTTCGTCCGCGAACACGCCTGCGACGGCCTCTCCGTCGAACAAATTACAGCCCGCATGAGTATTTCCCGCAGCACCCTGGAACGTTGGTTCGAAAAATACCTGGGCCGTTCGCCTACGGCCGAAATCCTTCGCGTTCAGGTGCAGCATGTCCAAGAATTGCTGCGCACCACGACGTTCACCCTAGAGGAAATCGCCCAACGGACCGGCTTCACGCATGTCGAATCGATGCAGCGCGTTTTCAAACGCACTGCGGGCTATTCGCCTGGCAGCTACCGCAAGCAGTCGCGTACCGGTGACGCATAGGGTTATAAATAACGACTCACATTGTCATTGCATCTCCGTGTGGCACGGAAGATACTAGCGTTCGTCTTCCTTCCTGTGTTTTGGCATTCCAAGGAGCCCCCGCCATGACGCGCCTAGGTCCAATCGCCGCCTGTCTGTCTTTCGGTTTTCTGCTGAATGTTGTGAACGCCGAGCCCGCCAAATCCCTGGCCGTGGTCTGCGTCCAAGACGCTTCGCCGATGGAAAAACTAGCGGCCAAGGAAGTGCGCCGCTATGTTTATCTGCGAACCGGCACATTGTTGCCGATCGTGGAGGACGCTCAAAACAATGCCGACAAGGGTCTCATTCTCATCGGCACCAAGGATCGACCGGCCGTGCCAACGTTCCTGACGGATCCCAAAGTAAAATCGGCGGTCGATTCCCTGACGGCCGAACAATATCTGCTGAAAACAATCGAGCACAACGGCCGGCCCATGCTCTTGATCGTCGGCGGCGATCCGCAGGGAGTGCTCTACGGCGCTTATCGTTTCGCGGAACACTTAGGCGTCCGTTTCTATCTGCACGGCGACGTAGTGCCCGATCGGCAAATCGCCCTCGCACTGCCGAACCTCGATGAAACCCGCAAGCCGTTGTTCAACCGCCGCGGCATTCAGCCGTTCCATGATTTTCCTGAAGGGCCCGATTGGTGGAACCGCGACGGCTACAAGGCCATCTTGGGCCAGTTGCCGAAATTAGGGATGAATTTCTTCGGCCTGCATACCTATCCCGAAGGCGGCGTAGGTCCCGAGCCGCTCACCTGGATCGGACCGGCCGAGGAAATTGCCCCCAATGGCCACGTGAAAGCCGGCTATCCGTCACGGCATTTCACAACCGACAGCCAGCCTCCCGCCTGGGGTTACCGGCCGGGCAAAACCAGCGATTTCGTCCTGGGGGCCGCCGATTTGTTCGACCGTGACGACTACGGCGCGGACTACATGCGCGATACGCATCCCTGGAACAAGATGACCCCCGAACAATGCAATGCCTTGTTCAATCGCATGGGTGATATGTTGAACGACGTCTTTACGTATGCCCATCGCCTGGGCGTCAAAACATGCCTTGGCACGGAAACACCGCTGACGATTCCCACGCCGGTCAAGCAACGCTTGCAAGCCGCGGGCAAAAATCCCGCCGATCCGGCCGTCGTACAACAAGTGTACGAAGGCATGTTCCGCCGTATCGCCAAAATCCACCCGCTCGATTATTACTGGATCTGGACCTCCGAGGGCTGGACCTGGGAAGCCGTCAAGCAAGAGCAGATCGACGCCGTGATGGCCGATTTCCGGGCTGCACTTGCCGCGGCGAAAGCGGTTCAACCGCCGTTCACTTTGGCCACCTGCGGCTGGGTGCTTGGACCGCCGCAAAATCCTTCGCTCTTCGACAATACCCTGCCCAAGGAAATGCCGATGAGTTGCATTAATCGCACCGTAGGCAACACACCGGTCGAGCCGGGCTTTGCAAAAGTTGCCGGAAGGCCGAAATGGGCCATTCCGTGGATGGAAGATGATCCCGGCATGACCATCCCGCAACTTTGGGCCGGTCGCATGCGCCGCGACGCCTACGACGCCTTGCGCTACGGTTGCACGGGCCTGTTCGGTATTCATTGGCGCACTCGCATCCTGGCCCCCAATGTTTCGGCCCTGGCCCAGGCCACCTGGGACCAAACCGGTTGGAGCAAAGACGCCGCGCCGCTGGCCTCGGGCCCCGAAGGTAAAACCCGCTATTTGCCCGTTGCCGATTTTTATGCCGATTGGGCTCGTGCTGAATTCGGTCCTGAAGCAGCCGAGCCGATCGCGGCCATTTTCACAAAGCTCGACGGCCATCTGCCGCGTCCGGCCGATTGGGTTACCGGCCCGGGCAGTATTCGCCCCGATCCACGTCCTTGGGAACAAGTGCAAAAGGACTATGCCTTTGTCGAGGAATTGGCTGCCCTGCGGCCGCGCATTGTCGGCGCCGGCAACCTCGAACGCTTCGATTATTGGGCCAACCAGTTCCGTTATCTTCGCGGCATCACCCGGGTGGATTGCCTTTGGGCGCGTTTCAACGATGCACTGGCCAAAGCCAAGGCCGAAAAAGATCCGGCTACCCAAAAGAAACTGGCACGCGACATGGTTTTGCCGTTACGCAAGGAACTAGTGGCCGCTTTCTCCGAAATGAACCGATACTTGCTATCGGCTGTCAGTACGCCCGGCGACATGGGCAATGTCAGTAATTGGCAACAACAAACGATACCTGTGCTGCTCATTGCGCCTGGCCAAGAGTTGGCCAAGCTGTTGGGCGAAGATCTCCCCGCCGACGCGGTGCCGTCGAAGCAATATGCCGGCCCGCCGCGATTATTTGTGCCCGAGGTTCGCACCAGCATTGTACGAGGAGAACCCTTCCACCTGACCGTCATCCTATTGGGCGAGAAGCCTCAAACGGCCGAACTGCAATGGCGGCCGCTGGGTGGCAATACGTTCGCCAAAATCCCCTTGGTTCATGCTGCTCGCGGCGTCTATCAGGTTGCCATTCCGTCCGAGAAGATTTCAGACGACTTCGAGTATAGCGTGCATGTCACGGTCGGGGGCCAGACGTTGGCCTTTCCGCCGACGGCCCCTACGCTCAATCAAACAGTCGTCGTCATCCAATGATGCGGGAAAGCGTTTCCCTTTAACATCAAGGAATCCCGATATGCACAATCAAGCTTGGTTTACAATGCGTTGTGCTTGGGTGTTTTGCATGGTTGCCATCATGGCCTGCGAGATTGCTCCGCTTGATGCAGGCGAGGCAATCTCCTTGGCGGGAGCATGGCGGTTTCGTCGTGACGAAAAAAACATTGGCGTCGATCAGCGATGGTACGCAACTCCGTTAGCTGCGGGGACGGACTGCCCGGCCGTAATTCATCTGCCCGGCACAACCGACGAGGCGAAGGCTGGCATGACGAACCGCCAAAAGCCAACGCTCGACGGGCTCTATCGGCGTAATGTCTATACCGGCACGGCCTGGTATCAACGCGATGTGGAAATTCCGGCAGCATGGCAGGGAAAACGCCTCTCGCTAATGTTGGAGCGAGTCCGATGGGCGTCTCGGGTTTGGCTCGACGACCGGCCGATCGGCACATCCCAGGACAGCCTGGTCGCGCCCCACGTTTACGATCTGGGCGCCGACGTTGCGCCCGGACGGCATCTCTTAACCATCCAGATCGACAATTCCCTGAAGCATAAACTGGGGATCTTTGTTTCCGCATTGTTCGGCGGCACCGAGACCGACATGAACGGCATCGTCGGCCGATTGGAATTGCAGGCAGCCGATCCCGTGGCGATTGATAATCTACAGGTTTATCCCGACGTGGCACGCAAGTCCGTTCGAGTTCATATCCATTTGAACAATGCCACCGGAAAATCTAGACAAGGAACATTACGCAGCAAAGTGCTGTCGATGGACAATCGGGAAGTTGCCGCAAAAACGGTGGCAATCGCCTGGGACAAAGCTGGCGGCGCCGTGGAATTTGAGCTGCCCTTGGGCGACGATGTCAAGCTCTGGGACGAATTCACTCCCAATCTTTATCATTTCTCGACAACCTTTGAAGGCAACGGCTATCAAGACTCCCGAACGGTCGCTTTCGGAATGCGGCAAATGGGGACTCGCGGCACCCAGCTTACCCTGAACGGCCGGACGATCTTCCTCCGCGGCACATTAGAGTGCGCCGTGTTTCCCGTGACCGGTTATCCCCCGACCGACGTCGCGGCGTGGCGGCGTGTTTGTCGAATCATCAAGTCGTATGGACTGAACCACCTCCGATTCCACTCCTGGTGTCCGCCCGATGCGGCCTTCGAGGCCGCCGACATCGAGGGCATCATGATCCAAGCCGAGGGTCCGCAAGCCAATGTGCAAGTGGGAGAAAACTCGGCTCGCGATGCGTTTATGGAACAGGAATTGTTGCGGATGGTGCGTACCTACGGCAACCACCCTTCGTTTTGCCTCATGACCCTAGGCAATGAGTATGGTGGTAAAGATGAAATCCTGTCGCACTGGGTCGATATGCTCATCAAGGAAGATCCCCGCCGGCTTTATTCTTCCGCGAGCGCCGCACAACTGACGGCCAACCGACAATACACGGTCGCGCCGGTCCGTGGTATTCGCGGCCCCGGCACCGATCACGATTTCGGCGAAGTCATCTCGAAACAAGATCGCCCGCTGGTGTCGCACGAAATCGGCCAGTGGATGTTCTTTCCGAACTTCGATGAGATAAAGAAGTATACCGGCGTTTTCGAGCCCCGCAATTTCGAGATCATTCGCAACAGCCTGAAGTCCAAAGGCATGATCGATCTAGCCCCGCAGTTCCATGAGACATGGGGCAAGCAGGCCGTGATGCTTTATAAGGAGGAGATCGAGGTGCTGTTGCGGACTCCGGGCCATACCGGGTTCCAATTGCTCGATCTGCACGATTATCCCAGCCAAGGCACCGCCATCGTCGGACTACTGGATCCATTTTGGGATTCCAAGGGCTTTGTCACTCCAGAACAACATCGGAATTATTGCAGTGCGACCGTGCCGCTTTTGCGAATGAAGAAGCGGACGTTTACCGCCGGCGAATCCTTTACAGCCGCTGCCGACATTGCCCATTTCGGACCTCGGGATCTCGCCAATGCTGTGCCGCGATGGTCCATACGCGATGCACAAGGACGTGAATTTGCCGCCGGCTCGATGCCCTCGCAAAATGTGCCGACAGGGAAACTGACATCGCTGGGCGTTATCCAAACATCGCTTGCCAAGGCTGCTGCACCCTGCAAGCTGACGGTAACCGTATCGCTTCAAGATACTCCGTTTGAAAATCAATGGGATATTTGGGTCTATCCTGACGCGCCGGCCCCCGCCATGCCCGCCGGGGTAAAAATGTGCCGCCGCTGGGAGGAAGCCCGACAAGCGTTGGACGAAGGAAAGACCGTCGCCTTCTTTCCGCGGGAACTTGATTTCGCACAATCGCTTCCCGGCCAATTCCTGCCCGTTTTCTGGAGCCCCGTTTGGTTCCCCGATCAAAAGCCCAACACGATGGGCATTCTTTGCGATCCAGGGCACCCCTCGCTTCAGCAATTTCCCACCGAAAACTACACGAACTGGCAGTGGTGGGATCTTTTGCAAAACTCTTGCAGCATGATTCTGGACGACATGCCTGCCGACTATCGGCCGATCATCCAGGTAACAGACAATTTCGCGCGTAATCACAAGTTGGGCATCCTTTTCGAGGCGCGTGTCGGCCAAGGACGCCTGCTGGCATGTACCGTCAATATGAGCGATAATCTCGACCGGCGGCCTGCCGCAAAACAACTGCTGTCGAGCCTGACCGCTTACCTGGCTTCCAACAAGTTTCACCCCGCGCACGAATTAAAACCCGCCGACTTGGACAAGCTTTTCACCTCCGCGAAAGGGAACCAAGGGAATAACGACAAAACCGCATCCGGTCCTTGAACAGCGATCGCCGCCATAAAATCTCATGATCGAAAACCAATCGCACTACCGCGTCATTTACACCTGGATGATCTGCCTGGTGGCCGCCATGGGCGGGCTGCTGTTCGGCTACGATTGGGTGGTGATTGGCGGGGCAAAACCGTTTTTCGAGCCCGCCTTCGGGCTCGCGACCGCTTCCGAACGCGGTTGGGCGAATAGCTGCGCTTTAGTGGGCTGCCTGCTCGGCGCGCTGTTGTCCGGAGGATTGAGCGATAAATTCGGACGCAAGCGGCTGTTGGTTCTCGCCGCGCTGCTGTTCACGATCACTTCCATCGGCACGGCACTGGCCGGCAACTTTCAAAGCTTCGTGGCATGGCGAATCGCGGGGGGAATTGCCATCGGATTGGCGTCGAATCTGTCGCCCATGTATATCGCCGAAGTCTCGCCGGCTCATGTGCGCGGCATGTTCGTGTCGGTCAACCAGTTGACCATCGTCATTGGCATCGCGGCCGCCCAATTGGTGAATTACGGGATTGCCGAAACAGTGCCGGCCGATGCCACGGTCGAATACATCAAGTATTCGTGGAACGGCACGACAGGTTGGCGATGGATGTTCGGCGTAACGGCGGTCCCTTCCTTCCTGTTTCTGGCATTTCTGTCCGTAGTGCCCGAAAGTCCTCGTTGGCTCGCCAAAAAAGGCAAACCCGAAAAGGCACGAATCGTCTTGGCCAAGATCGGCGGCAATCTCTACGCCGATCGGGCCTTGGCCGATATCGAAACCACGCTGGTGAACGAGGTGGATAAAGTCGATTTTCGAGAGCTGTTCGAGCCGAAAATGGCGAAGATCCTGTTGATCGGCGTCGTGCTGGCCGTTTTTCAACAATGGTGCGGCATCAATGTGATCTTCTACTACGCGGAAGAAATCTTTCGAGCCGCCGCCTACGGTGTTAGCGATACGCTGC
>CAZNMP010000003.1:0-19228 GCA_964573875.1 uncultured Planctomycetaceae bacterium
GCGGAGGCTATCGGCGGAGACGCCATTGCCTTGTATCTGCTGGACGATGCCACGACCGAATTGAAATTACGATCCTCCTGGGGCTTGCCGTTCGACCGATTCGCAAATCCGGCCCGTTCACTGCAAGGCGCGATGGCCGATCTCGAAGCGATGCTCGGTCATGCCGTGGTGCTGAACGACGACCAACTGATGCGGATGTGGAATATTCCCGAGAATTTCCCCGCCGCCGTGTGCGTGCCGGTCTCGACGCCCACCACGCTATTAGGCACATTATGGGTCTTCTGCAACGAACGTCGCGACTTCAACGATCGTGAAACGAACATTCTCGAAGTCGTCGCCGGCCGCATCGCTTCCGACCTGGAGCGAGAGATGTTGCTCCGCGCCGGCACGGATGGCGCCCAGTTGAAAAAACAAATTGCCGCGGCCGAACGAGTGCAACGCAACGAACTGCCGACCATCTCGCCATTGCTGGATGGATGGAACGTCGCCGGTTCGACATCCCAGGCCGAAGGCATCGGCGGAGCATTTCACGATTGGTTCTGCCTGCCGCGCGGTCTCTTGGCCGTTGCCGTGGGCAAAGCCGATGAGCAAGGCGTTGCCGGAGCCATGACTGCCAATGTCGTAAAAACGGCCGTCCGTGCCCATGCCCGCTATCACCGGCAAGCGGAACGTGTCTTGGGACAAACGAATCTTACCTTGTGGACCGGCTCGGCGGGCGATCAACATGCTTCGTTATTCTGCGGACTTGTCGAAACAGCCACGGGACGTGTTTGCTGTTCCTCGGCGGGACAGACTTGTGCCTTATTGCTTCATGCCGATCGTTGGGAATCGCTGACACAGCCGTTCGTCAACTTGGGCGGAAGCCCGGAAGTCGAATTCGAACAACACGGCTACGAACTTCAGCCGGGCGATACATTGGTGGTTTTCACCGCAAGCATCCGCGATGCCGTGGATGCAGCAAACCGCCCCTGGGGGGAGGTCGGCATGGCCGAAACTTTGATGGGAAAACAGCACCTTGCAGCCGAAGAAATGGTCGCGGCCGCCTGCGAAACCCTAAATTCCTACGCCGCCAAGCCCGATCGGATCGACCGGTCGATTTTGATCGTCAAACGGACGACGGCTTGACGCCCCGTGCCTGTCGGGTACACTAGAGTTTCTCGATAAATTGAGCGGGAATGGCGGAATTG
The DNA here is from genome assembly GCA_964573875.1 of uncultured Planctomycetaceae bacterium. Taxonomy (GTDB): domain Bacteria; phylum Planctomycetota; class Planctomycetia; order Pirellulales; family Thermoguttaceae; genus CAYWGR01. The sequence continues at coordinate 1,188 of CAZNMP010000003.1, forward strand.
GCAGACGCGCCAGGTTGAGGGCCTGGTGGTAGCAATACCGTGCAGGTTCAAGTCCTGTTTCCCGCACTCCTTACCGCAAAAGGACTTACGTCGATCCGACGCAAGTCCTTTTTTTCTAGGAAATCAGCCGGACCTATCGCTTTTCTACACAGGTGCCTTTTTTCGGGCCTTGAAGAGCGTCGCCAGCTTCGCAATTTCACATCCCTCGGCCATTTTCTTCAGTTGCTCGCTAAGTGCCGCGTCATACGAAGAAACCTCGGGCAATAGGGCCTTAAACTGGTCGATATCAAGCGTGGATATTGCCGCGGTCAGCTTGGCAATCATGCTTTCCGGCAAGCGCGCCACCATCTCACCCAAACGAGTTGTGCCGTCGAAAGTCGCCGACGGCTGGGCGTCGGCATAGGTATAGACAATGCCTAGATGGGCCTGCATTTTGTCGAACAATTCTTCGACTTGAATCGGCTTCCCGAGATAATCATCGGCCCCGGCGCTGATGATCTTCGCGCGCTCCTCATCAAAAGCACTCGCGGTGACGGCGATGATCGGCGTCGTTTTCCCCCGCTCGGTCGATTTGATTTGTCGCATCGCTCCATAGCCATCGAGCACAGGCATGCGCATATCCATCAGGATGAGATCAGGCTGGTTTGTCTCGAATTGCGTTATGGCTTCTTGACCGTTTTCAGCCTGAATTACTTGAAAGCCGGCTGTTTCGAGGATTCGTGTTACAAAAACTCGGGTTTCCAATTTGTCTTCGGCAATCAACACGCGAGGCGCTCTCTGGCCGGGAGCAAGGCCCAGCACTTTCTGCTTGGCCCGGCGATGTTCTGATTCGTAGGACAAGCAGGGCCTGCAATGGATGTGGAAAAGGAATTTCGAGCCCTTTCCCCATGTGCTTTCCACGGAGATTTGACCGCCCAATAACTCGACCAATTTGCGGCTGATATAAAGGCCCAGGCCGACGCCCTCATGGCTTTGGCCGACTTGAATGAATCGATCGAAGAGTTTCGGCAGGTCGTCGGCTTGAATGCCGGAGCCGGTGTCTTCCACTTCGCAATACAAAACGTTTTCTTGCCCATCCTGCCTTACACGCAATACAACATTGCCTTCCTGGGTGTATTTAACCGCATTTCCGGCAAGATTGATGAGTATTTGTCGGAGTTTTTTCGCATCGGTGCGAACGTAGCGCGGCAGATCGGGATCGCATTGCAGGAGGAATTGGATGCCCTTGGCGTTGGCGCGGATCCGCATCATTTCCTCGATGGTCTCCAATACGTGCCGCAGGTCGAAAACGGTCTCTTGAACCCCAATGCGTCCGGCCTCGATTTTGGAGATATCGAGAATATCGTTAATCAATTCGAGGAGATGCTCGCCGCTGCGGTGAACAATCTCCAGATTTTCCCGCTGATGTTCGCCGAGCGTCGGATCATCGTACAACAGTTGGGTAAACCCCAGCACGGCAGTCAAGGGAGTGCGCAGCTCGTGGCTCATGTTGGCCAGAAAGATGCTTTTGGCCCGATTGGCCGTTTCGGCCGCCAACATGGCCTCTTCCGTGCGCTGCTTTTGAACATTGGCCTCCTGCATCAATTGCAGTGCCTCCTTGCGGGATGCTTCAAGCTCGCGGGTGCGTTCTTCAACCAACTCCTCCAGATGCCCCTGATACTGCTTTACCTCCTTCTCCGCCAACACGCGATTGGTGACGTCCTCCAGCGTCTCGATGGCTCCAATCACATTGCCCTGGGCATCCTTAAGAAGCGACGCAGTAAACGTAAGCCATTTGCCATCCTTGCCGACGAGCGGGAAGAAATCGGTCGCCTCGAAGGTGTTTTCCAGTATTTCGGATTTCTTGTATTTGCCTGCGTAAAGTCGGTCGATTTCTTCCGACGCGCTATCCAATAAAAGGTCGGCCATGCAAGGCCGCTGATGATCATAAAAAGCTTTCCAAGGATAGGTGGTTCCCAGAACATCCTTTGTTTTGTAGCCGGTAATCTTCTCGGCAGCCTCGTTCCAATGGGTGACAATGTGGTTCGTATCAATCACAAACGTCGGAATGGGAGAGCCGTTGATCACCTCGCCCAGTTCCGTTTGTGCGTTTAGCAGACGTTCCTCGGCCTGCTTGCGGTCCGTGATATCGACCAACGTTTCAATAGCTCCAATCACGCTGCCTTGAGCATCTTTAAGAAGTGAAGCGGAAAAGGTGAGCCATTTGCCACGGTCTCCAAGTGTGGGAAAATAGTCCGTCGCTTGGAAGGTGTTTTCAAGAGCCTCGGATTTTTGGTACTTGCCGGCATAGAGCCGATCCATTTCCTCCGTCTTCGAGTCCAACAAGAGATCGGCCATGCAAGGTCTCACCTTGCCGTAAAGCTGTTGCGAGGGATAAGGGGCTCCCAATACGTCTTTCGACTTGAAGCCCGTCAGTCTCTCGATCGCCTCGTTCCAATGGGTTAGGTTGTGATTGCGATCGATGACAAACGACGGTATGGGAGAACCGTTGATCACCTCCTGTAATTCATTTTCCACATTCAATAAGCGTCCCTCCGCCTGTTTGCGCTCCGTGATGTCCGTGGCAATATTCCCGATCATCAACGGAATTCCTTGCTCATCGCGAATGAGAAAAATACTTTGCTCCGTCGGCGTCAACTTACCTTGGATTGAAACAAGCGGGAGTTCTCCTGCCCATTGACCTTTGTCGAGAAGAATCGGCAAGATCTCATTCCGCAGCCTTTCTTGATCGGCGGGCGTATAGTATTGATAGAACGTTTTGGCGGCGATATTCGCCCCGGGGTCTTCTTCAAGTATTCGATAAGCCGCGGCATTCAGATAAATCATTTGCCCGTTGAATTCACACATCCCAAAGCCGTGCAGCGAGGCTTCGGCAAAGCGGCGAAAACGCTCCTCGCTTTGTCGCAAGGCGTTCTCCGCTCGCTTCTGCTCGGTAATGTCGATGATCACCACCAAAAAGCATCCCTCGTCATCGATCTCGATGGCGTCCATCGAAGTCAAACCGATGAGCGTGTCGCCGTTCTTGGTGCGAAAATGACACTCTTCGTTACGGACCGTTCCTTCGACGGCAAGCCGTTGCAACATACGTTCGCGCTCGATCGGATCCTGCCATAATCCGATCTCCGTCGCCGGGTGGCCGATCACCTCCTCCCGGCTATACCCAGAGATTGTCTCGAAAGAGTCATTCACTGCGACCACGCAATTATCCTTGATGCGCGTAATTGCCAAGATGCTGGGACTCGATTGGAATGCTTTGCTGAATTTATCCTCCGCCTGTTTGCGATCCGTAACGTCAAGCAACAAACCGTTCCATATCGTTTCGTCTTCCACCTGGACGGGCTGCGACATGCACTTAATGTGCTTCCGACCTCCCGTCGGCTTGATAAACTTTCCTTCAAAGTCCCACGGACTGTGCGTCCGAACCACCTCTTGAATCGACGTCACGAATCTGTCGCGGTCTTCCGGCGCGACGCAGGCGATAAACCGCTCGACCCATGTGCCAAGGGGCTCTACGGGCAAATCAAACGTGTCTTGCGAGCGTTCATCCACATAGTAAACGCCCCACGTTCCGTCGTCCCTCGCGAAAAATTGGTACGTGAATCCGGGCAGATTATTGGCAATCGTTCGAAATCGCTGTTCGCTTTCTCGCAGCGACTGTTCCGTCCGCTTGCGATGTAGAACATTTTCAATCGCATCACATGCCAACTGAATCCACTGATCGATTTCCGGTGCCCACTCCATCGGCTGACGATACGAACGAAAACCGATACAGCCGAAAATTTGTTCGCCCTCGCCGTGAAGCGGAATGTTCAAATGCGACTTCACCCCTTGGCTTTCATAACTCTGGCGCTCGGCTGCCGCTTCCGGCGGAAGATCCTCCAAGGTCCGCAGCCGGACGGTCTTTCCATCGAACAACTGCCGCTCCGTCCAGGCAAACACGCCCAAGGGAACTTGTCGTAAACTCCGATTGATTTCGGGAGCCGCGGCGGCATGCCAGTCATACGTCAAGGTCCACGTCGACTGGTCCGAGGAAAGCTCGATCACAAACCCCGCATCGGCGCCGATGAATTGACAGACTTCCTGCAACGCTTGCTGGACATGGTAGTCGATCTCAGATCCCGCACAGCTCACGAAACGCGCCATGATCCTGTTGATCAATGCACCAAAGGCAATTTGCTTTTGCAGCTTTGCCTCGGCCTGTTGCGGATCAAGAACGACGACGCCCTTGACAGGTCCGAATCCCGCGGCGGAAAAACTCGTAACATCATCCAACATTCCTCACCCCACTGCTCTCTCAAACATAATGAGATCCCCTCAGGCCGAACGCCGACGTCCAAGAGACGGCGATATAAGGATCCCCGCAACTATACGTCCAGGATTTACGTTCAGAGAATTTGCAGCTAAAGAGAGATCGCGCACGCACGGTTTGTGGCGAATGTAACGGAACCATGGACGGCAAGCGGAAGAAAATATCGCCTATTGAGGATGAAAAAGCGTGTTCTATTGCATCCTAGTACGGTGTCTCCGTATGGTGACAAATCATCCCATGTGGAAAAAGACGAGTTCCCATCGGGAATCAAGAGACTATTTCGCGGCCTTCTCCGGGCTCTCTTTTCCGCTTTCGATAAACCGATGATACTGTTTATCGAGTTCGCGATAGCTTGTCTTGCAGAGGCTGGAAAGGGTATCGAGATTGTCGCGGCCGGAATAGACGGCAGCCAAATAAGAAACCAAGGCGTCGCGATACTGGCCGCTGTTGTAATAAACCAAGAAGTGGGTCAGCCCAGCCGCTTGGCTGTAAAGCGTGGCAATGCGAGGATCCGTTTGAAGCTTTTCCATCCCAAACGCGGTGAATTCATCGAGCGGCACGTAAAACTTATCGACCCGCAGGCGATATTGAGCCGCATGAAGACGCTGGTCGTCAAACCCGCCCAATACCAAGAAGCCGTCCTCTTGGCGAAGCGATTCCATATACATGGCAATGCCTTCGATGATCCAGAAATTGGCTCTTCGCCCCACATCGGGAGCAATGGGCCGCGATTCGTGGAACAACTGGTGCGTTGCCTCGTGATACAACGTGCGGTCGTCGGCCTCTTTATCGGCGAAAAAGAACGCGCACCGGGGCCGTTCCAGATAAATGCCCGCCGTCTCGATATTCGGCAACGACGCCCGCAAGGTCTCTTCATAGTCCTTACGATCTCGAAAATACATGACGTTATGCCGCGGCGGCGCGGCCTGCGATTTCGGCCGGCCGTCGAACATGGCCATCACGTCCGCCTCCGAAGCGTAATAGCGGACGAACATTTGCCGCCATAGGCGATTGAGCCTTTCCAGCTTCACGGCCAATGCCGCGCCAGCCTCGATGCTGTGGTTCGTGTGGATCATATAATGCTCGGTCTCCAAGGTCCAACCCGAGCGAATGTCGCTGCGCCGCTCGGCATCTTCCTTGGCCGAAATCCAGCGGCCGTCGTTGTATCGCTGGCCTTCTTCATAACGTCGCAGATACGCCTTGGGCAACCAGCCGAACTTGTCGCTCCAAATCTGGCCGGATCGCAGTTTCTTCACCTCATAGGCCGTATGCCATTGATCCCGAAATTTTTGATAGCCGAACAAGCGTCGAGCGGGCTCGTAATCGGGATCCGCCTGAAGCGAGGCGATGGCCAATTCGAAACCCAAACCCGCTCGGCCGGTTTTTGCGGCCTGCCGCGCCATGTCGTAGAGAGCCATCGCATGATCGCGCCGCAGGCGGCCCAAACGCGAATCCCATTCCACGAGCTTCGGCGATGCGTCTTCAGACAATTTCGGCGGCCCGATCGCTTCCGGCAAAATCGGAACATACAGCTTGCAAAAACCGCTAGGACCGAGCGTGTGCCGGGTCTTCCTTGCCTCGGCCGGCAAATCGTTCTTTTCGCACCAGCGGGCTAACTGCTCGATCTCCGCGGCGTATTTATTCCGCAGATCCGCCGCCGCCCGGCCAATATCAGCGCCCGATGAGCGCGAAGCAATCGCCATGAAAACAACCGCCATAAAAAGGGCGGCCATCCGACATGGATTCAAATTGTTGCTTGTCGATCGCGCCGGCATAATGGACCACAAGAATACAAGTATAAAAACACCTATTCTTTATTATACTTGCCGTTCGGCGAAAATCCTAATTGCCGCAACAGCCTGGCGAATTAGGGGTTGCCGCCGCTGAAAACCTAATGCGAACCGGGAGGAACAATTTCCGCCGCCTCCGCGGGAATCGGCATCGTGGGAGTGAAAAGCTTGTACATTATGGGGATGTCATAGATGAAAAGCCCTCCCATGACTAAAGCACAAGTAATGACCGCCGCCATGAGCAGGGGTTCGCGATGCAGTTGTTCGGGCGCTTGCGCGGCGCTATTGGGTTGAAGGCCGATCTGCAAATAGATGGCCATCACCAATGCCACGAGCGGATAGGCCAAGATCAACTCGATGCGATAACGCACTGTAAACGCACCCAAAAACAGCATGGCAGTTGCGCCGTAAAACATGATGGAAACCAGCAGACGATCACCGTTGTAATAAGCAAAAGAGCGCCGATAGCGCGACGCCGTTTCCGCATCGCCGATATCCCGATACTCTGCATAGCGCTTGATCGCCATGAAGTAACAGCCGACCATCCAATAACTTGCAAGCAGCGAGAGAGGCGGCGTCACCGTCGAACCGACCATGTACCAACCGGCCAGCAATCGCAGGGGGTTATTCACGGCCTCGCAAAGCACGTCCACATAAGCCCGGTCCTTGCATCGCAATGGAGGAATGTTGTAGATGCAACCCATCAGCCATAAAATCGCCATCGTAACGGCAAGTGCTGCGGAAACGTGGTAGGCAATCACCATACCCGCCAGAAACATCACGATCCACTGGACATACGCCAAGGACACACTGACCTCGCCCGCCGGAACAGGCCGGGTATGCTTGGTCGGATGCCAGCGGTCATACGGCGCATCGAGCACCTCGTTGATCACGTAGTTGCTCGATGCAATGATGCCGACGGCAAGCAGCCCCCAAACAATCGCCAAGATCGACTCGATGTCGGGATGCCAGGGCTCCACGGTGATTGCAGCCACGATGCCCGGCAAAACAAAAACGTTTTTTACCCAATGATCAAACCTCGCGATTTTTACATGACCGAGCAAAGTCGGACGGCTAACCTTCATCATCACAAAACCTCCTTGGCGATAGCAAGCAACATCAGAGGGCTTTGCCGCCGGCCGGCGAGCGATCCTTGCCCGAAACAATCCCCATGGATTTTTTCGACACGAATATCGACGTCATTCCTGCCTCGGATGCCACATAATGCGAGTTCATGACTTGCAGGAAACGATCGTATTGATCGTCGGTGATAAGACGGCAACGATGCGCGGTTTCCCACGTGCCTTTGTCTACTACCAAGTCCGGCAGTTCTTTCTCGATTTTGGAAATCGCCTCGGACCACATTTTCAGGTACGGCTGTTTTCCCGCCGGCAACACCCACGACACTGCCGGGAATTTCATATCCCAGCATAAGTAAAGGTCGGTGGCATCAGGACGATAAATCGGATGCCAGGGTGCAAAACCAACGCAGGTTGCATTGTCTGCCCGGCATGAATCCATCAAGGCCTGCAAATCGGATACGCTGATTGTCCAGCCCGCCGTCGAATCTTGCGTCGCCATTGCCAGCGGCTTCTCTGCCGCGAACACAAGCAACGCCCCCACCACGATAAGCCGCAGCTCGCGGGACCATGCAGCATGCTCCGCCACTTTGGAAATCAGTATCGCACCCAAAACAGCGGCCGGCATGGCGAGAGTCTGAAAATTATAAATGAGGTGATTCGGTTCAATAATCGGAATCAGCCAAGCCAATAATGCCGCCGTCACTAGAACGATCTTCGGCGACCAAGACTCTTTGGTTTCGCCCTGTCGATGCCACAGAAGTAAAACGCTTCCAAAGAAAGCCAGCAGTATCGGAAGACGGTTTCCATCCTTGACGATCTGCCAGGTCGCAATGTCCGAAAAATTCAGCATGTGCGAGTTGTTTAGAACCGTCCACATCCAGAAAGACTCGATCAGTCCATGATAGGCAAGCCACGCCGTAACCGGCAGGATACCCAAGAAAAATCCCATCGCGTTAGGCAAAACCAGCCAAAGCGGCCGCCACGTTTTCAAGCGACGACATTCCAAAAGACAAACTGCGGGAATAAGCAAACAGACGGGCGCCATCTTCGGCGAGAATGACGCAGCCAATCCCAGCGCAGCGCCGCTCAGCATTGAATACAACAACGGATTCCGCCGCAATCGAACCGCCGCCAGAATGGCACATGCCGTGAAAAACGTCATGGGCGGATCGGGCCGAAAACGGTGAAATTCGTATTCCACGAACACTGCAAGGCACAGTATAAGCATCACCAATGCCTGTGGAAAACGAAAGGGGCCGATGATTTCCCGCAGAACGAGCAATCCGATCAAAAAAACACCGATAAATGCCGCTAAACTCATTCCTCGCATCAGAATCATGGTTTGGGCATTTTCCGGCAACCGCGTCATGAGCGGCGATGAGACAATCCATAACAGCGGCATGTGAATTTGGTGAATATCCCGATAGGGCATAACGTCCTGCCCCAGCGCCCATGTCACATGTTCGTGTTCAACCTCGTCCGCGTCGATTTTACTCGCATATAAGTGATAGGCACTACAAAATCCAAGCAGAAGCAGGAGAAATACGAGCAGAACATGCGGGTAGCTCGGCTTATCAACCTCATGCGATGCCGCAACAGTCTGTAAATCGAGAGCATTCATTTTTTGCGATCTTCAGAAGCAACCTTGAAAATGCCGACCCAGGAGTCCAATAAATTCAGCGGTATGGTTCGATGATAAATCCAGCGGGTGGCGGCCCAACGCCTCCCCAAGCGATTAATCCAACTGATTGGCAGATACTTCGCCAAGCGATCAGCCAGATAGTCGATCTGAAAATACCAAGAAGCGCGGAAATATCGAGACATCTTCAGACCGGCTTTGTCGGCTGCCTTCGAAAGCGTCTCGCGATCAAAATAGCCGACGTGGGCAAGGCGAAAATGCCACCACCGCTTACCCAACAGGCGGGCAGCTAGACTTCGCACATCCGGAGTAACCACAATCAACGCGCCTCCGGGGTTGATGGCATCACGGCAGGCCGCCAACAACGCCACGGGATCCGTCACGTGTTCGAGAACATCCACCAGGAAAACCAAATCAAACTTGCGCCCGGTCAGACGCGGATGAGGGAAAACACCCTGTAGCACTTCCAGTCCAAAATGCCGTAGACCGGCCTCGACCAGCGACTGGCTCGGCTCTACACCTGCGACCTCCATGTCGCGGGATTTGCCTTCGAGCATCAACAACCCCATCCCGGCGCCGATGTCAAGCATCGATCGCGCTCGGGGATATATGCCGAGCACCTTGTCCAGCAAACGACGAAACTGCAAACGACGGCTTTCGAGACTTTCTTCGTAACCGGCGTCGTCGAGTTGCGAATAGAGGCCCGTCAACTCAATGTTGCGTGCTTCCGGGGCAAATATAAAACCGCAATCCTTGCACTGTAACAACGGAAGCGTTAGACCATAATGAGCGTCCGTGATGCGAAGATTGTCAGGCGTCAGTGTTTGTTGCAGATCGCCCTGTTTCCAGAAACACAATTCTCGAGAGCCACAAACCCAGCAAGAAGGCGGTTCGCTTCGACTTTGGATGCTAACGTTTTCCATATATTTCCGCCGGAAAAAACCTCCGACGGCCTTGGCCTCTTACCATTTCTGTAATCTAGGTTGCTTGCAAGGGTTGTCAAGCAATCCCGAGGTCAATGCCGCAAATCAACAGGGAGTCTATTTAATCAAAATGGGGGGGCGACGATTGAAAACCGTCACCCCCCCAATAATCACTTGTAATGCAATCACCCGCAGAGCAATAGCCTCTTAGTAGGTGAAGATGAAGTCGGTGCCGAACGCGAACTGCGTGCTCTTCGTACCGTCGTTGAACGGCAGCGTGTTGTTGCCGTTGAAGCCGTTGAACCAGTCGTACCGCAATTCCGGTCGAATGGTCACATTGGCGTGCGGCTTGTAGTTGAAGCCCACAGTGGCTTCATAGTAGTTGCCCACGCAGCCGTTGGCCACGCGAGCGCCCTGCGGATCTTGGAACCACTCGATGCGTCCGCCGTAGGACAGGCAATCATTGATCTTGCGGATCAAGTAGTTGCTGACGCCGTACCACTGGTTATCGTCGTCGCCGTTATTGTAGTTCGTGCCAAGGTCGTGCTGGAACACGTAGGTCAACTTATCGGTAAGCTTGTAGCTTAAGACGAAGCTGTTCATGTAAACATCGCCGTTCGCGCCGACGGTGCCGTCGGAAAGGACTTGGCCGTCGCCGATTTTGCCGGCGGTGGTGATCCACGTGAAGGTCGCCTTTTCACCGAAGGTCAAACCGATGCCGCCCAGGAACATCGAGCCGTTGTCGGCGGTTTGCCAGCCTTCGTCCCAACCGTTGACCCACCCGCCGTAGAACGTAACCATGTCGTTCTTTTTATAGGTGGCCAAAGCACCGGTGTGGGTGAAAGGCTCGGCATAGTACTGCATATACGAGTGGGAATAGAAGAAGTTACCGTTTGCTGCCACTACTTCATAGCCGGCCGGCGTATAGAAGCGGCCCATCTTGACGCTCAAGCTGCGATAGGCAACCTCGCCGTACATCTGCGGAATCGCCGACCCGTAGTCGCGGGCGCTGTTCCAACCATAATCCCACGTCTTGTCGCCAAATGCCTGGGTATCCGGGCCGTCAGCACCAAACAGATAATCGACGCGACCGCCAAGATCCCAATCTTGACTTTCGGTGTTGGTTTTTCGCTCGGCAAAAATCCACAATTGATCGACGGTGAATCCATCGCCGACATTACGCATGCCCAAGGGGCCGTTGCTCGGCGCACCCCATTGGTTGCCATAAATACCACCCGACATCCAACCGCCGATCGTCACATTGCGATCTTTCAAAGCGCCGGGTTGCGGCAATGTCCAAGGATCACCCAGGGCGCCGTCACGGCACCAACGGCAAGGCGATTCTTCGCATACGCCCGATACCGAAGCTTCACCGGCGGATTCATTGCTCGCGGCCGGGGCTGGGGCAGCGGCTGCCGGAGCGGCCGGGGCCGCGGGGGCCGGTGTCGCGGGCTTCGCATCCGCAGGCGACGCACTTGCGCCTCCTTGCTGCTCGGCGTAATAATCATAATCATACGCCGTCTGCCGTATCGACGACGGCATCATAACCTGCGGGGTGTATTGGGCCGTCGCCTCGACGGCAGTCAATAGCCCCAACGTGACTGCAAAAAATGTGGGACGTCCAATCTTCATGATCTGGTGCTCCAAATTCGGGTCTGAGGGTATTCTTGGTGTGTAGCCGACGAACAAATCTCGGCCGGAACTGTCGGATATCACAGCCGCGCATGGCACCAGTCGCAGGCCGCTTCCGATCTCTAACCACTTTTTCCTATCGTCGCCCAAACCAACCCGAATTTACAGGAAAGAAGGCACAAATGGCACAAACGGCCATTATGGCAGGCGGAAGTGTTAAACTTTAACGCCGAAGCAGAGTATTTCGGACCTACCCTACGTCCGAAAAGAGGGCATCCACGAATGGTTCAGCCTCGAACAAGGCCAAATCCTCGGCCGATTCGCCGACGCCGATGTACTTCACAGGCAGACCGACCTGCTTGCGAATGGCTACGACAACACCCCCTTTGGCAGTGCCGTCGAGCTTGGCCAACACCAACCCCGTGCAACGAACCGCTTCGGTAAAATGTTTCGCTTGGCTGATGCCGTTTTGCCCCGTCGTGGCGTCGAGAACCAAAAGAACTTCGTGCGGAGCCTCGGGGATCTGCTTGCCCAACACGCGGTGGATTTTGCTCAATTCCTGCATCAAGGTATGCTGCGTTTGCAGCCGGCCCGCCGTATCGACAACGCACACGTCGGCGCCAAGCTCCAGGGCGCGGGCAACCGTGCGATGGGCAACGCTGGCCGGATCGCTCCCCGCCGGGCCAGTGACGATTTCCGCCCCCAGCCGGCCTGCCCAAATGGTCAATTGTTCGACAGCCGCCGCACGGAACGTATCGGCGGCGCCCAGCACTACCCGCCGGCCGTCGCTTTGGAACATTTTCGTCAACTTAGCTATCGAGGTGGTTTTGCCGCAGCCATTCACGCCGGCCACCATCACGACCGTGGGACCACTTTCGGCAAAGCGGATCGGCTCGGGCGGTTGAGCCATCAACGTCTTCAGTTTCTTCTTGATCTCGTCGATGATTTCCGACATGTGGACCATGCGCGCGCGAAACGCCGCGCCGATGTCGTCCACAAGCTCTTGCGAAGCTTCGACGCCCATGTCGGTTTTGACCAGCGCCTCGAATAGCTCTTCCAAAAAAGCCGCATCAACCAGACGCCCCTCCGACTTGAACAAGTCGCGGATGTCCGTGCGCAGCAACTGCGTTGTTTTCTTGAGACCCTGTTTTAGCTTGTCGAATAGGCCCATGATGTTATGAATGTCGAATGTCGAAAATTAAATGTCGAAAAATTATTGAGCACTCGAATCGCAATGTCGAAAAACAAACAGCCTCAGCTTATTCGACACGGGAAGTTCATTCTCTATTCGACATTGGAGTTTCGTCATTCGGCATTGTTTCTTTGTTGTGCATTACCTTGTCTAATATCCCGTTGACAAATTGCGACGATTGGGCGGAGCCGAAGCGCTTGGCCAATTCCACGGCCTCGTCAATGGCCACGCGGTCGGGCGTGTCGCCATGCAGTAGTTCGTAGGCCCCCAGTCGCAAAACGTTGCGGTCAGTGACCGCCATTCGTTTCAAACTCCAATTCGCGGCGCTCTCTTCCAACAATACGTCGATTTCTTCTCGATTCCGCCGTACTCCGGCCACCAATTCCCGGGCGAACGCCGCCAGCTCGTCCTTGCGCAATCGCTGCGATATCAATTGATCGCTGTCGGCCGGATTGTTACGTGGATTCAGATCGTCCTGGTATAAAACCTGGAACGCGACTTCTCGAGCTCGACTGCGGCTGGTCATAGGCGGGGGACTAAAGATTAGAGGCTAGAGACAAGAACTTAAAAGCCGCTTGCGGCTTCGCACGCTCCTGCTATTTCTCCGGGATTTTTTTCAAAAGATCAACCATTTCCAGCGCTGCTTCGGCACAATCGACGCCTTTGTTGCCAAGCCGCACGTCGGGACCGTCTTTGCCCGTCGTGGCCGTTTGGCCGCCGGATCGGGCAATGGCCTGCTCAAGCGTATTACACGTCAAGATGCCGAACAGCACCGGCAATCCGTAATGAACGCCGATCTCGCATAATGCCATGCTTACCGCCCGATTGATATGCTGGTCGTGCGTCGTTTCGCCGCGAATAACCGCTCCTAAACAAATGATCGCGGCATAGCGGCCGCTGTCGGCCAATCGGTTGGCCGCCGTTGGGATCTCGAATGCGCCGGGCGTCCAAACCACGTCGATTTGTTCATCCGCCACACCATGAGCAACGAGCGTTTGCACCGCCCCTTCCATAAGCCGCGTGGTAATGGTCTCATTGAACCTCGCCACAACAATGGCAAATCGGCCCGCCGAAGCAGCAACGGTTCCTTGATAGATATTGGGCATGGCTTAATTCGCGTAACGTGTGGCGGATAACCGGTAACTAGTGGCTAGTGATTAGTGGCTAGTGATTAGTGGCTAGTGGTTAGTGGCCGGCAATGAGGGGGTCGGATTAGGGAAAGTAGCGAGTAAAACAAATCGCCAAATCCCCAATCAACAAATCCAAAATCCTCAGCCCCGCTCCCCGGCCTCTTTTTCCTACATCGATTTCATATTCATACTCATCAAAAACTCGGCGTTGCTCTTCGTCTTTTGCAACCGAGTGGTCAACAGCTCCATCGCGTCGGGCGGATTCATGTCGTTCAACACCCGCCGCAAAATATTGACGCGGCGATGCTCCTCGGGATCGAGCAGCATCTCTTCCTTCCGCGTCCCGCTGCGGTTGATGTCGATGCTCGGCCATATACGCCGATCGACCAACTTGCGGTCCAATACGATTTCCTGGTTGCCGGTGCCTTTGAATTCCTCGAAAATCACTTCGTCCATGCGGCTGCCCGTTTCAACCAACGCCGTGCCGATCACGGTCAGCGAGCCGCCTTCCTCGACCTTGCGCGCCGAGCCGAAAAACCGTTTGGGCCGGGTCAACGCGTTAGCATCCACACCGCCGGAAAGCAGTTTGCCCGACGGCGGACATTCGGAATTCCATGCTCGGGCCAATCGAGTGATCGAATCGAGGAAAATCAAGACATCGTAACCGTATTCGACCATGCGCTTGGCTTTTTCCAGCACCATTTCCGATACTTGGATATGCCGCGTGGCCGGTTCGTCGAACGTCGAGCTGACCACCTCGCAGTTCGGCCCCTTCACCTCGCGCTCCATGTCGGTGACTTCTTCCGGCCGCTCGTCGATCAGAAGCATGAACACGTACAGGTCGGGATAGTTCTTCAACGCGGCCTTGGCCATCTTCTGCATCAAGATCGTTTTGCCGGCCCGAGGCGGACTGACGATCAGACCGCGCTGACCGAAACCGATCGGCACAATCAAATCGACCACTCGCATCTCGATTTCTTCGGGCACCGTTTCCATAACAATGCGCGTATCGGGATGCAGAGGAGTCAACTCGTCGAACGGAACCTTCGAGGAAAGCAGGTTGGGATCTTGGTAGTTGATCGCTTCCACGCGTAAAAGGGCGAAATAACGCTCGTTTTCCTTCGGCGGACGAATTTGGCCCGAAACGACCGCTCCGGTCTGCAACCCGAAACGGCGGATCTGGCTCGGCGATACATAGATGTCGTCCGGGCAGGAAAGGTAATGATAATCGGGACTGCGCAAGAAGCCGAACCCGTCGGGCAAGACTTCGAGGGTGCCTTCGCCGTACATCAGCCCGTTGAGCTTCACGCGCTCCTTCAGAATGCGGAAGATCAAATCTTGCTTCTTAATGCCGGCATAATCGGTCAGATTCTCGCGGCGGGCTTCCTCGATCAACTCGGCCATCGACATACGCTGCAGTTCGGCAATGTGGGTATCGCCCGACTGCTTGATCTTCTCGTAGCGGTCGCGCAGCTCGTCGCGCCCGGCCTTTCCTTCGGCGGCGATTTCCTCGGCCAAGGAAAGCGGCTCTTCCCTCTCTAACGCACGCAACGCTTCTTCCACGCCGGGCGAAAGCGATTTCGCCGCATCCCTGCGATCCTCGCGGGGATTGTTTTCGAAAGGTGATTCTTTGTCGCCGTTCATGGTTCTCTCTGCTCCTGAATAGTCGCTCGTTGCCGACACGCGGAAGGTGTCAGCGGGGTGATGCTTTCGTTCTGTTCCGTTTTAGAAAAGTGAAAAATTACGATCTATAAATTGTGTTTTCTTCCCCTTCACGGGATCCCGATACCATTCCTCTCTCTCGGCTATGCTTCGAGGATGGGTTCAATAAGGTAGGAATCAAGGGATAAGGGACGCCCAAAACTGCTCGACTTGAGCTTGCGTCCGCTCGGGAGGACCGGAGTTATCTATTATCACATCGGCACGCGATCGCTTGCGCTCCAACGATTCCTGAACGCCCTCACGGGCCTTAAAACCCTCTTTATCCCACCCTCGGGCAATCGCCCTTTGCAGCCGCAATTCCTCGGGCGCATCCACAAATACGACCTTCTCGCACCATTGATCCCAACCTGTTTCCAATAACAACGCCGCGTCTAAAACGACCCAGGGCGCACCGGCCGCCGTCATTGGTCCTGTCTGTCGCCAGATCCGGCGCGCGATCTCGGGGTGGGTCAATTGTTCCAAGAATTTTCGGTCTTTTCCTCCTTTTTCGCCCGGGGCAAAAATCATCTGTGCAAGCCGCTCCCGGTCGATATGGCCGTCCGGCCCGAAAACGGCTTCTCCCCAGCGCCGCCGCACGGCCGCCTCGATGTGCGGCAGCCGCAACACCGCATGGCCTGTCCGATCGGCATCAAGAACCCCGGCCCCCAATGCCGCAAACTGCTGGGCTACCAAGCTCTTGCCGCTCGCGATGCCGCCTATTATTCCTAGAATTCGCATGGAAGTGGTTATTTGAAGATAGTGGTCCGTGGCCCATAGAAAAGCAAGTGGATATCAGACTGATCCAAAAAACTCACACTGCTCTTGTATAAGCATAACCCAGAAACTTAATCGCAATTGTCCTTAACCAACCACCAGCCACTAATCATTAGCCGCTACAGATTATTTACTTCTTCGGCCGCCGCCCAATCGGGGCCGGCCTTGATATCGACTTTCAGGGGAACCGCCAACGCGGCAACACCCGTCATTTCCGCCGTGACAAGTTCAGCCAACGGGCGAAGTTGACCGGTGGGAACCTCGAAGATCAACTCATCGTGGATTTGGAGTAGCATCTTGGCCGGCAGGCGTTCCGTTTGCAGCCGACGGTGGATCGCAATCATCGCTAACTTGATAAGATCCGCCGCCGAACCCTGGATCACCGTGTTGACGGCTGTACGCTCGGCAAGATTCCGCTGCCGATTGGCACCTTCGCGCACGCCGCTAATCGCCCGGCGACGTCCCAGGATAGTCTTAACATACCCCTTTTCACGACATTCAACTAGTACCTGATCGAGGAATTTCTCGATGCCCGGATACCCCTCGAAGTAGCTGTTGATAAACTTTGCCGCTTCTTCCTGGCTGATCCCCAGCCCCCGGGCAAGCCCGAAAGGACTTTGCCCATAAATTACCCCAAAATTCACCGCTTTTGCGGCACGACGCATCTCGGAAGTGACACTTTCGAGGGGTACGCCGTTTACTTGGCTCGCCACGCGGGCGTGAATGTCCTCATCCCGGGCAAAAGCCTTGCAGAGCCGTTCGTCGCCCGAATAATGCGCCAACACACGCAGCTCGATCTGCGAGTAGTCGGCGGCCATCAAAACCCACCCTTCCGGGCCAGGCACAAACGCCGAGCGAATTTCCCGGCCCTCCTGCGTGCGGACGGGGATATTCTGCAAGTTCGGATCGCTCGAACTCAGCCGTCCGGTGGCCGCCACCACTTGATTGAACGAAGCATGGACGCGCCCCGTCTCCGGACAAACCATTTCCGGCAACGCATCGACATACGTGCTCTTCAGCTTGGCGTACTGCCGATATTCCAGCAACTTGGCCGGCAAGGGATGCAGCAGCGCCAACTCCTCCAACACTTCCGCGTCTGTGCTGGGACCGGTCTTGGCTGTCTTCTTTACCACGGGCAGCTTCAAATCGGTAAACAACAATTCCTGAAGTTGCTTGGGCGAAGCCAGGTTCAATCGTCGGCCCGCCAAGGCATAAATCTCTTCCTCCAGCCCCGCCATCCGCTCGCCGTAATGCCGGCTCAATTTGGCCAGCCGCGCGACGTCCACACGAACGCCGTTGTATTCCAACTCGACCAATACATCGACCAACGGCATTTCCAAACTGCGCAGAAGATCGGCAAGCCCCGCTTCCTCCAACTTCTTCTGCAAAATCGGCCGCAATCGCACCGGCAGCCAAGCGTCCTCGGCGGCATAATCGGCCACGCGTCGCGTCGAAACCTCGTCCATGCGGCATTGATCCTTGCCACGGCCGATCAATTCCGTAATCTTGATCGTCTCATGGCCAAGATAGGTCTGCGCCAGCTCGTCGAGATTATGATTCCTGCGTCCCGCTTCGAGCAGATAGCTGGCGATCATCGTGTCGAACGCCGCGCCACGCAATTCGACGCCCGCCGAACGCAACACGACCATGTCGTACTTCAGATTCTGCCCGATTTTTTCGACCGTCGGATCTTCAAAAATCGGTTTCAACGCCGACAAGGTTGCCGAAACGTCGAGATGCCGATCATCCTCGGGCGAACGAACCGGCAAATACCACGCCTCTTCCTCATTCCAAGCGAACGACATGCCGACCAGTTTTGCCCAACGCGGCCGAACGCTCGTCGTCTCCGTATCGAACGAGAACGATTTC
>CAZNMP010000004.1:0-7043 GCA_964573875.1 uncultured Planctomycetaceae bacterium
TCTTCAGCCATACCGCATGATATACGCCAGAACATAATACGGTGGGCGGTTTTCGAGGCTGGGATTCGTTTCATAGGCGTCGGGGAGGATGGCCGCTGTACCGGTAGATGAGTATTGGAGGGTTTGTGTGGCAGTGAGTGGATCGTCATCTAATCGCAACAATCGAATGATCGGAGTGCCGATCTCGCCCTTGCGAAAGCCAGTCCAGGACGCCACGGTGTACAACATCGCACGGTCGGGGGCCGAAACGCCTTCGATCCTCGGACCGCATCGGGGCACTCCAACGAACTCCACAGGTATTTTTCGAAACAAACTGGCCTTGCATGGCATTTTGGCCAAGCAGTGCCTACTTGCCCGTCGCTGGAATCTTGAGAAAGATCGTGGATAGATCTGATGAACCCAATTTGATCTTGCGCTCCTCGCTCGCGTTTGGGATAATGCATTTTGTGGTTCCTGATGTCGGCCATGTGCAGGAGCGATCGTAGCAGACGCTGCTTTTTTGGCCTTTGGGAAAAAAATCCCTTGAAGCCTAACTAATCTACGTTGGAGATTTCCATGAGCTATTTCTCTGATTTCTTGCCGATGCAGGATGCTGTTCAGACCCTGTCGGCTAATTCGCGTCCCTCGCCTTCCACCCTGTACCGTTGGAGAAAATACGGCATTAAAGGTATCCGCTTAGAGACGGTGATGATTGGAGGACGGCGTTATGTCAGCCGGGCGGCCCTTCGGTCGTTTGTTGAAAGGATGACGGCTGCGGTCGATGGTCAAATCCGAAACGGCGGACAAGTTTTGCCCAAGGAAAACTCCTTTGAAAGATGAATCGGACTGTTCCGAACAGATTGTCTTGCCATGGAAAGCACCTCATTTCTATTTCTGAAAATAAAATCTATGAATGACAGTTGTTGCGCCGCGTATCCTGTGACACCCCCCTGTGACGAAGATCTGCAATTGCATGTCCCGATTGTGCTGATCCGGAACGGACATGAACTAGGCATGCGTCCACATCTCGACCACATGTTCCAACAATTGACCACGGTCAAACACATTGTGAAAAATGACACCGATCGCGGATGTCACATCGTCCGTCGGACTGAAAGGATTCGCCCATCCGTCCCGTATTCGGCCTTGCTGCCTGGAGTTGCGGACCAAACGCAGCTTGTGCAGAAAGACGTCACATGGGCCGGTCTAGAACCCGTCCTTTGCCACCTGCTCAAAGCCGCCGGCCATAAGGTGGTTCGTAGTCAGCCATCCCCTCCACTGCCCTCGCCAAATTGCGAGATCGTCGCAAGGCAAGGCGTCGTCGACCACGACTTGCTAAAAGCAGTACAACTGCATGACCGTCTTATCGTTCGCTACGGCAGTAAGGTCAATCGAGCCTGGTTGGTTGCCCAAATCGCCCTGGCATATCCCACAGCTTCGATCCTAGTCGCCGTATCTCGGCGTCAAGAGGCCCGCTGGTTTGGACAGCACCTCCGCCGTTGGCTGCCCGACGTCACGGTAGTCACCAGCGACCACCCTGAACCGCAGGTTACCGGTCGTGTTGTGGTGGCCATGCACATTTGCTTAGGCGCCGGCCCGCTGCGGACAGCCTACCGCGATATCTACATTGCTCCTGATGCCTTGGAGTCGCTAAGCGTAAAAGGCAAGCAAGGACTGGATGAGGCATTCCGTGCCCGTTGCATTGGTTTGTTGCCGGACAAAAAGATACTGGCGCCCCATGACGCCGATGAATTGCGGTGCTACTATGGTTTTGAGGAGGTCGCTATCCCGGCCCACGGCCAACATCTGCTGCCGATTGATGTGGTCTTCGAGCGTATGTGCGGCGGCCCACAAATTGCCGCGGATGATCGTCCTGACCGCTTTAGGCGGGCTGTCGTCTGGCAGAATGTTTTCCGCAACCGGCGAATCATCTGCTTGGCCAAGGCGATCGTAACCGCTGATTGTCAAACGCTTCAATGGCGATTTCCCGTCACTGCTGCAGCCCGGGCATGGCGGCTTCCCCAGCGAGTGGCGATCATGGTTACCGGCGTCGAGCATGCCCTGGATTTGCTGCCCCGATTGCCCGGTTCGATGTTGCTGGCTGGCAAGGATATCAACGTGGCGGGGCTGGCACCTGCAGACCGCAAGTTCCTGGCCGCCAGGGCATCTCAGGGCAATCGGCCGAACTTACAGATCGTGACCGCCGCGGCTTTGGAGCAAGTGAATCTTTCACAGATCGACGTCGTGATCCGTGCCGATGCCGGTTCCGGCGATTTGTTGTTTGAGAATCGCCAGTTGCTCGTACAAAATATCGACAACCACCGGCTGCTGCTTATCGATTTTGATGACCGCACCGATCCTCAACTGCGGCGATGGAGCCGGTGGCGTCGCCAAGCGTATGCCACGCAGGGTTGGTATGCTCCACATGCCGATCCGCTCGAAGAACGCATCAAAGGCTTTTTGGCATCGCGCCCGAGGTAATTATGGACGACTATCAGCGCCGCCGACGCTATCGTATGCGGAAACGTAATCGCAGCGCGTTCGACGAACGCCTTCGTCGACGCTCCTGTCGGCGGCCCTTCCAACACGCCGCTACCGAGCAGCCCGCGCTGGAGAAGATTGCCAATGCCGAGAACTTGCTCGCCGTCAATCACAATCGCAAGGTCCATGGCGGTACGGCCAGCGGCCCCGATGGCATTACCGACTCCCAGCTCGGCCCTCGCGAGGAAGCAGCCATTTTCCGCACTGTTGCGAAACAAATCCGCAAGGGCACCTATGAGCCGTCGGAAGCCCGGTCCGTACCGGTACCAAAACCGAGCGGCGGCTTCCGCGTATTGTCGATCCGTTCGCTGGTCAACCGTACGGTCTCGGCAGCCCTCGCGACTGCCTTGACGCCGTTCTGGGAGAATGTGTTCCTGCCCAGCTCTCATGGTTTCCGCCCCAATCGCGGATCATGGAGCATGCTGTTACACATGGAACGGATTGTCACCGAGCAAGAACGGTACGTGATTGCTCAGGATGACATCTGCAAGGCGTTTGATTATGTCCCCATCGATCTCGTCATGGAACTGCATCGCCGCTGCCTTACCGATGATCGCCTGCTTGGCCTCATCGAAAAGGTCCTACGAGGCAATCCCAACGAGAATAGAACGATAGGGATCGATCAGGGCTCGGCTTATTCGCCGCTAGCCCTAAACGTGTTGCTGCATTACGTGCTGGACCTCCCGTTCAGCGAAAATGCAGCGAATCCGCCCCAGCTCAGATATGCCGATAATTTGGTGTATCTCGGCCGGAGCGTGTCCGAAGGTCTGACAGCCATCGATCAGACTAAGCAACTCCTCCTTCCCACCGGCATGACCTTAAAAGGCCAAGACGGGACTCCGGTCGATCTCCGCCTGGGAGATCAAGTCCGTATCCTCGGATACCGACTTAAATGGGAAAAAGGCCGCCTACGCTACGGCCTGGACGGAGAAGCTTGGGCCGGTCTGAAAAGGGATCTGGCAGTAGCCCATAAAGAATCGAATCCCTTTCAGACGGCCATGGAGGTCGTGAGAGGATGGATTGGATATTATGGACCAGCCTTCGAGAGCAAGATAGAAGAAGTTGTCATTAGCCGGATACTAGGGATAACCGCCAAAACAGGGTTCAGGGAGATAACCTCGACCCAAGTGAGACGGTATGCCCAATCCGCCCAAGACCATTGGACAGCCTATCGGAAGCGATGGCTGTATCAAGGCCAAGGGGGAAATGGTGAAAGAGGCGATGGCAGCTCCGCTTGCCACGGATGATACCGGGCATCTTGCGATGCCCGAGGTCAAGGTCGTTGTAGCGTTATTGGGCCACGACCTCGACTGAACGATCGAAGCCTGCTCCTGCCGTTCCCGAGGCCGGCGGAGCAGGCCGTCACCGAAATACTGCTTCTGCCGAATTTATCGGCAGTAGCCAGACCACAGTCTGAATGGCTTCAATGGGGCCGCTGCCTTTCAGCAGCGGAAATTGCACGCTTCCGAGCGGCGTTTATGAAGGCAAGATGTGGCTTCAATGGGGCCGCTGCCTTTCAGCAGCGGAAATCTGAACGGTCGTGGCTGTCATGCCAGAGGCTACCGTGGCTTCAATGGGGCCGCTGCCTTTCAGCAGCGGAAATTTGTTCCCATCAATCCAGCGACAATTCACGAAATCAGCTTCAATGGGGCCGCTGCCTTTCAGCAGCGGAAATGGGATATTCCAGATCGTCGATGTTGCCGGCCTCCAGGCTTCAATGGGGCCGCTGCCTTTCAGCAGCGGAAATAATCTTCCCGCCGTTGGCAAGGGCGTGAGCGAACGTGCTTCAATGGGGCCGCTGCCTTTCAGCAGCGGAAATGATAGACGCGATTGCTTCGCAGTACACTGCTGGACGGCTTCAATGGGGCCGCTGCCTTTCAGCAGCGGAAATTAGGAGAGCCCACCGCTTCCCTCGCAATAACACGCAGCTTCAATGGGGCCGCTGCCTTTCAGCAGCGGAAATCGTTGGGCGTCGTCTTCATGCCCCGGCTTAAACCCCAGCTTCAATGGGGCCGCTGCCTTTCAGCAGCGGAAATCTCGGCACGCTGCAAGACGGTTTGCGTCAATTCGGCAGCGCTTCAATGGGGCCGCTGCCTTTCAGCAGCGGAAATGAGAAAATCAGAAATACAATGACCGACGAAAAGTTAGGCTTCAATGGGGCCGCTGCCTTTCAGCAGCGGAAATTTCGCCGAGGTTGTGAATGCCGTTCGCCTCCAGAGCGTGCTTCAATGGGGCCGCTGCCTTTCAGCAGCGGAAATTTCGCCGAGGTTGTGAATGCCGTTCGCCTCCAGAGCGTGCTTCAATGGGGCCGCTGCCTTTCAGCAGCGGAAATTCTTGATCCGCACTACGCTTTGCAGACTGCCGACCTGCTTCAATGGGGCCGCTGCCTTTCAGCAGCGGAAATACAAGCAGTTCGGCGGTAACGGTTCCCGCCACTACGGCTTCAATGGGGCCGCTGCCTTTCAGCAGCGGAAATGCGACACTATTGCGTCTGCTGTAGTTGTTGCATGTTGCTTCAATGGGGCCGCTGCCTTTCAGCAGCGGAAATGCCATCCTCATACCGCAAGCAGAAATCCACCATGTTGCTTCAATGGGGCCGCTGCCTTTCAGCAGCGGAAATGCGCCTTCTTTTGCCGGTGCAACAGACGGAGCAAGATAGCTTCAATGGGGCCGCTGCCTTTCAGCAGCGGAAATGTGATGTGTAGGCACTTTGTGGCAAGCGTGGCGAGAGCTTCAATGGGGCCGCTGCCTTTCAGCAGCGGAAATACGGCGCGGCCGCAAGGCACTTTGTCGCGACCATAACGCTTCAATGGGGCCGCTGCCTTTCAGCAGCGGAAATGTCCAGCGTGGTGGCGTGTCATGCGGTCGCCGCGATAGCTTCAATGGGGCCGCTGCCTTTCAGCAGCGGAAATATCATAAAAAAAAGTATAATGAAATAGCAGCAGCATGCTTCAATGGGGCCGCTGCCTTTCAGCAGCGGAAATTAGCGAACTGAGTTCGGCATGTTTTCTGAGTCGGTCCGCTTCAATGGGGCCGCTGCCTTTCAGCAGCGGAAATTGGACGGCTCTATGGATGGCGAGATTACCGGCACAATTGCTTCAATGGGGCCGCTGCCTTTCAGCAGCGGAAATTAATAGATAGGCACGACAGAAAGGCCAAAACATGCCAGCTTCAATGGGGCCGCTGCCTTTCAGCAGCGGAAATACGTTAATGGACCCCTCGGCCCCCTTGCCTAGTATCTGCTTCAATGGGGCCGCTGCCTTTCAGCAGCGGAAATTCTCCGATGATCTCGTGGGCAACTTCCGATAGGACGAGCTTCAATGGGGCCGCTGCCTTTCAGCAGCGGAAATCTATCTGAGTGCAGCGGAACCAGTACAGGCGTTTGCAGCTTCAATGGGGCCGCTGCCTTTCAGCAGCGGAAATCCGAAGCCAAGCGTATTACTGCGCTCTTGTCGCCAATTGCTTCAATGGGGCCGCTGCCTTTCAGCAGCGGAAATGCGAGGTCGGCAAAGGATGCGAAGGATCGAGCCGAGATTGGCTTCAATGGGGCCGCTGCCTTTCAGCAGCGGAAATGACCTGCTCTTGCACTTGAATATAATTGACTAACTGTGGCTTCAATGGGGCCGCTGCCTTTCAGCAGCGGAAATCCTCGATCTGTCGAGCAAGAACGGCGGGTGGTTGCACCTGCTTCAATGGGGCCGCTGCCTTTCAGCAGCGGAAATATTGTGGCTGGAGTTATGGCGTCCGTAGGTGAGACTAGCTTCAATGGGGCCGCTGCCTTTCAGCAGCGGAAATTACCGGAAGCGGTTTCGCGATTTCGCGACTGGACTCGCTTCAATGGGGCCGCTGCCTTTCAGCAGCGGAAATTAGTCGATCCACTCATTATTCGCACTCCTTGTCATTGCTTCAATGGGGCCGCTGCCTTTCAGCAGCGGAAATGAAGCCGTAGATGGCGATGCTGTAGCCTTGGCCGCGTTGCTTCAATGGGGCCGCTGCCTTTCAGCAGCGGAAATCGCCGAGATCGAGGAGGGAATCGGGCCGGATGGCAAGCTTCAATGGGGCCGCTGCCTTTCAGCAGCGGAAATCGCAGGACCAGGAACAGGAACGACGGGAGCTACAACGCTTCAATGGGGCCGCTGCCTTTCAGCAGCGGAAATATGGATTGGTGACTTTGAACTTACCGTCGAAAACGGCGCTTCAATGGGGCCGCTGCCTTTCAGCAGCGGAAATTGCCGGGCCGGATGGCGGGGTAACCAACGGAGTTTAGGCTTCAATGGGGCCGCTGCCTTTCAGCAGCGGAAATACATTGGACGCGGGTTAGGTCGCACCGACCACCAGATCGCTTCAATGGGGCCGCTGCCTTTCAGCAGCGGAAATGCGAGGCTATCGAAGAAAAAAAGGAACACACTTAAATGGCTTCAATGGGGCCGCTGCCTTTCAGCAGCGGAAATAGCCACACTACTAGAGAGAGTGCGGCGACCGATAAAGCTTCAATGGGGCCGCTGCCTTTCAGCAGCGGAAAT
>CAZNMP010000004.1:7143-18802 GCA_964573875.1 uncultured Planctomycetaceae bacterium
GAGTGCGGCGACCGATAAAGCTTCAATGGGGCCGCTGCCTTTCAGCAGCGGAAATTACGATCTTGATACGATATAGTAATCAATGTATGAATCGCTTCAATGGGGCCGCTGCCTTTCAGCAGCGGAAATGGCAACATTGCATGGTCCGCCGGGAGTGTGTATCTGCGCTTCAATGGGGCCGCTGCCTTTCAGCAGCGGAAATACGAAAACTTACTGCCACATCTCGTTCGATGGGAGCAAGCTTCAATGGGGCCGCTGCCTTTCAGCAGCGGAAATAATTCAGGCAAAGGCATCCACGAAGGCAGCGGAATTGCTTCAATGGGGCCGCTGCCTTTCAGCAGCGGAAATTGGGAGCCAGTAGATTGAACGGGCACATGGCACGGTAGGCTTCAATGGGGCCGCTGCCTTTCAGCAGCGGAAATATCGAGTCCATAACTGGCATCTGTCACCTTCGCATACGCTTCAATGGGGCCGCTGCCTTTCAGCAGCGGAAATGGTCAGGGCTTCGGAAGGCGAAGCCGCCGATAAGCCGGCTTCAATGGGGCCGCTGCCTTTCAGCAGCGGAAATGTAAGTGTCGCCGCCGCCGTCGCTTCGTGGTGGTCTGGCTTCAATGGGGCCGCTGCCTTTCAGCAGCGGAAATCATATTTTTGCCGAAAAAACGAAAACCGGATGGACGGCTTCAATGGGGCCGCTGCCTTTCAGCAGCGGAAATCGGCCGAGGAAATTGCACGTCTACAGATTGAGACCACGCTTCAATGGGGCCGCTGCCTTTCAGCAGCGGAAATCGGACGTTGCCGGCGAATGCTACTACCGCTTGGAGCGGCTTCAATGGGGCCGCTGCCTTTCAGCAGCGGAAATGCGATTGCCTCCTTCCTTTGCAGCCTCGCGGAAAGTGCTTCAATGGGGCCGCTGCCTTTCAGCAGCGGAAATAGCTCGCCCCGCAAGTCGTTACGTGACATCGACTTATTCTAGCGATTTCGAGAGGTATGTGTCCAGAGATCATCGGCGAGCCCTCACGAAAACTTGGGATGTTGCAACTCCTTACGCAATAGTCGGTTAAGTGCTGCGAGAGGTCCGGGGGTTTTGGACGCCACTGGACCTCTCGCAATTGAACACGGCTACACGATCACAGCAGCCCGACTGGTAGTCTCGGTGCGAGGCTGCCCCCAAAACTCGGTGCAGTCGTCGCCACGGGCACCAACGGGCCCGAGATTGATCAACATGATGCGATCCTCGTTAAGATTGAGAATAGCCCAAAGTGACTCTTTCATCAACTGTCTTTCGATCGGCGACAGTTCGCATCGGAACACAGAGAATTGTAGCGGGTCGCCGAATCCGCACATTTTTTTGAACGTCCTACGCAGCCGCTTGTCATCGGCTACGTCGTAGCACACCAAGTAAACGTTTCGCATGGTAGCCTCCTAGCGAGTGCAGAAGTTTGGGTATTCGCTGAGTTCGCCCAACAGTGTTCGGCTGAGAAGCCGGGATTGGACTTCCAGCATCCGACGATAACTGATGCGGTAACCGAAGATCGGGTGTGTCACGAGCGTGTCCATGCGACGTTCAAATGCCCCGATGACAGCGCGCCGGCCGGCTTCGGTCATCGCTACTCCACCGCCACGACGGATGAAGCTCGCAGGCGTCACTTCGCCATTGTTCACCAACATCAACACTGTTGAATCAGCAACGAGTGGCCGAAACGGCTCGGCCACATCAAGCGCCAACGACGGTCGCCCATAACGAGGCCGGTGATAGAAGCCCAGCATCGGATCGAAGCCGACGGCATACAACGCCACGGTCAATTCCTTGACCAGAAGGGCGTAGACGAACGAGAGCATTGCATTGACCGGATCACGCGGCGGGCGGCGATTGCGTCCGTCGATACTGAAATCGTCGGCTCCTTTAAGCAATTCAGCAAAGCCAGCAAAATAGGTCTTGGCAGCCATGCCCTCGATGCCCAACAGGCTTTCGGCCTTGGTCGACCGCTTGGCCTGATGAAACAGTCTGGCCAGTGGGGCAATGGTGGCCTTGGCTCGGTCCTCCGGCAAGTGACGACGGAGCAACGTGCGGCAGTTTTTGATCTTGCCTAGCACGAATTGCCTGGCCAAGACAAGCGACTGGGCCGAATCGGCCGCCACGGCGAATTGCCGCATTCGCAGCTCAATGTTCTTGTGCTCCATGCCACGCGTGACAGCATGAAACCAGCCTCCGTAGGAGAAATGGCAGACCGGAATGTCGGCCGAGGTGATCTCACGCAATGCTTGGGCCGTAACCTGAACGTTACCGAATAAACTGACCTGCGAGACATCGATCAACTTAACCTGTCGCAGCGTCTGCTGTCGCGATTTGACGGTCAGTTGGTCGCCGTTCTTGCCCAACGTCACACCCTGGTCCTGAATATACAAGGGCAACGCATCGTCGCGGGCGGGCGTGAGCCGGCGTACATCGCCGTCGGCCGGTTGCGTCATTGGGCAAGCCAACAGTCGCGTTTCGTCAGGCAGACAAATGCCTACCAGCGAGCAACGCGGACATTTTGGGCTGTCATCCAGCGGCGGGGGAATTCGACCGTCGGTTGCCATCGCCCGCATTTGTCCGAGCAACTCGCGAGTGCGATCGACCAGTTCATCATCAAACGGAATCGACACGCGGCGGCGCGACTCGATGAAATACAGGATTCCGCCCTCGCATTGGTAGCCGTTTTCACGGAGAATCAGCCCTTGAGCACAGAGTTGCACCCGTTCCGGCTCCCAAGCATTGCCGGGCACATCGGGTATGCGGCCCCGTTTGTAGTCGATCGGCACCGCCACGCTGTTCTCCAAATCGAGAATATCAAGCTTGGCAATCAGCTTTTCGCCGCGGGCTGAAAGCATGACCGAACGCGAATGTATCGTGTCCGGTTGAGCGGTATTTTCATGGCCCGGTTCCGGCAACTCCTGTCGGTCCGGTTGATCGACGCGACGATGACCGAATCGGCCTTCCAACGTTTCCAAGTTATCGGCGAACTCGCCTTGAACCCATTCGAGATACGCCAATCGTGGACAATACGCAAACTCATTGAGCATCCGTGCTGGCACCAAATCGGGAACGTCCTGTTGCGTTTCGATTACATCACAGGTGCTGCTCATAAAAACCTCCCTCGGGCGTTTTCTTGGGCTGTTATCCTTGAAAACGCGAATGACGTTTGAGAAAGGCGTCCATGCGAACAACGGCGTTCCGTCTTTCAGCGAAACTTTTTAATGAATAGTCGGTTCGGCGGCGGGCGACGACGTTTTTTAGGCAACGTCCCCGCCGCCGAACCGAGATCGCCACAAATCGGCCGGATTTCTTGCTTCCCGCCGGCACTTTGCCGCGGTTTCTTTTGATAGGGTGAATTGTCAAAGAGCGGAACAATATGTTTCGACCCTAGGGTTGGCAGATACGCGTCCCAATTTCATCCAATAGCTATTGCTGCCGTCAGGTTTGGCGTCTTATTGACGAGTATTCGCTGACTGCGAAATACGGCGATCACACCGAATCCATGAAACAACGGAGAGCGAGGCGATTCTTCCTGTAGTTCAGGCAAGCTCAAAATGCTTGTAACGCCGTCCACGGTCAAGCAAGATTGCCATAAGGGCCAAGTCCAATAGGTATTTCTTGTATTGGTCCCCCGAAATCCTCTTGTAATGATGCGGTCATTGTTTGGAAATGACGGCAACAAGGGCCAAGCCTCTAAAGCCAACCTATTGGCTCCGAGCATTCCGCCGCGTTGTTTGCGAGTCTTGTCACCCGATGGCATGTACCATTGGTATGCGTGACGCCGATCTTCCGTTGGTTCCCAATGCAACGATTGATTGTCGAGCGCGTCCGCAAAGTCCCATAACTTGAATAGCGTGCGTGCCAAGTGGTCGGCCGATGTCCGTTGCATTATCGAACGTAGATTTCCGGTCAAATAGTCTTGTCGAACAATCAACAACTGACTGCGACTAATGACCTTTATCTTCCCATTCTCCACTTTTTCTCCCAAATCTAACGCAGTAAACCAATCAAGGTTCGGTCGATCTGACGGTGAACGATCACAACACTTGCTTTGGATTAATTCAGCCAGAGGTCGTTGCTTATCGGCCAACATGTTCACCACGTATGTGGCGGGATGATCGCTAATGATTTTCGGCAAATGTTCGGCTAGGAACTCGGCCAACTCTGATTCCGATGGCGAAGTGGCTGGCAGATGCAACACCGGGGTGTTGCTAGAAGAGTCTGCACCCCAAGACAAGGCAATTGGGCCAATGAGCCAGTCTGGCAGACCTTTATCCAAACAATGTGCCAATCTGTCGCAAACAAACAATGTTCCCAAGGCCGCCAAAAAAGCCAGTGGATTGGAGCCATCAAGGCCAGTTAACGGTAAGTCGTACAGTTGCCGACGTTTAACGTAAGCTGGCAACGAGGAGTAATTTTTCGACTGTTTTTCTTGTGGCAACCAATCGGTGTCCTCTTCTTCACGACTTTCGGCATGGTCGGCCAGCCGGAAAATCGCTTCGCGATATGCCGCGCCCCACCAACCGTATTTGCGGACGATGCGCCAAAATCGCTCCGGCAACTCAGCATTCCACGCGGCAGTGTTTTGTGCGGAAGAACTCAGGTTGAATTCCTCACCGAACAAAGGGGCCGTGAATGGCGACTTCGTGGCGCCATTTTCTTCCACGGGCTTGGCAAACGGCCGTGCATGACCGTGGTGCGTTGCAATTAAGTGTAACAACAAATCATCACTTGCCTTGGTGGCTACCAGTGCCGCTGAGAGCAATTCGTGCCGGGCATATTGTGGATACTGGTGGACGGCCCAGTCCCTTTGGCCATACGAACCGGATTTTGCCAAAGCCGGACCGCCTGTGTATTCTTTGAGAAGACGTTGAAATCGCGGATCGAGCTTGCCGAGATCGTGATAGCCGCCGGCAATCTCGAAAATATCGGTTTCAAGATTGCATGCATCAGCAAAACGCCGGGCATAATCAGCCACGCCGCGACTGTGGGCGTCCAGCGTAACTCCACGCCGATAGGAAGAATACGAGGATTCTTCGTCGTCTAGAAACTCGGGCGTGAATTGGCCGAGCCGTTTTTTGCTTGTAACTACCCAACCACCATTGGGATGTTGCTCCACATTACGGCTTTTTACATCTTTCAAATGTCTGACGGCCAAAATCAACCAATCGAGAGAATCATCCCCTTTTTTTGCAAGAATTGCTTCAGTCAGTTGTTCATCAAAATCATCGGCATCGTCGCTCAAGTGGAAGTTCGGCAATCGCAAAAACGCTTTATCCCTCGAACACAAAAAAGCCTGTTCGCCGAGGTCGGAAATCTTGCTATCGTCGATAAAATCACCAAGTTCATTGGCGTCGGGAGCATTGGTCGGCACCACATACACGGCATTTGGCAAAACGTCTTTACTGCTCGATACCATCTTGCTGTTTGGACCTTGCCAAAGCAATGCCAAACGCGGACTCGATCCTTGTGGCTCCTCCGTTTTATCTTCATCCAGCTCGCCTTCCACATCGCCGGAAACGTCAACAACATCCTCGCCTGTCAGCCACTTCTTGAACACACTAATTCGCACCGGCACGGCCTCGGACGAAGATGGCGGGCATAATGCAACGATTGTGCTCCATATTTCTTTGTTTTCACCTAGATCGTTACGAAACACCACTTGCACGTCGGGCGTGCTGTTGTTCGGGCCATGCAAGAATATGGCCGTATCGGGATCGGGCGTCGGAATCGGATGGGTTTGCACCCAACAGTCGAGATGAGCGGGAAACAGTACCGGGGCATTTAGGGATGGAGCGTTGAGTACGGTTCGATCTTCCTCGGAGGTGTTTTTCCACTTTCCACGAATGGATGCGATGCCAAAGTCAATCCACGGCAGCTTTTTCTCGGCTCTGCCATCAATCTTGTCGTCAATATCGCCGTCCTTATTGTCATTCATCCATTTCCAGGTGAGCGGCAGGCTATTGCCATAGATCGGATCGCGCTCGCTTTCCGTTTCCTTTGGTTCCATCTGATCGCCGCGAATGACAATAACGGCTTTCGCAGATTCTCGCCTTGCCACGCGATTCAAACGCCCAAACCGCTGCCGCAATGCGTCCAAACTGGCGCATTCCGTGACCAGGGCATGAAAATCGAAATCGGCCCCGACTTCAAGGCATTGCGTGCCAATAACAAACCTTGGCGGAACACCTACACGGTTGGAAAGAATCGCCTGCATTTTCGGCTCAACAAGCAATTGATCGCGGTCGAGCGGGCGCATTCGGCCGGTCAGTAATACAGCATCCTCTCCGAATGCTTTTTTCAGAAAACGGGCTGTAGCCACTCGATTTACAATGACGCCAACGCACTGCCCTGGCATTGCCAACTGTTCGGCCAAGATCTTCAGCACTTTAACCAATTCATCGGTTCCCTTTTTGCCCTTCGCCTTTTCGGCAACAACGAGCGCGGCCGGCTTGGACGCCGCGATGCGTCTGCCAAGTACCGGATGAGAACGATCGTCTTCTCGGTCCCGCTCAATCTCATCTTCGGGAACGTTATTGCTTGGCGTTGCGGTAAGCGACACAAATCGGAACGGGGCGGGAGAGTCGTTCCATCGGCGATATTGTTCGACCGCCTGCATCGTTTGATCGAATGGTTTTGAGCAATGCGCTTCATCCAATAATATGAGCGAATCGTTTCCGACCAGACCGGCATGGATCGGTTTCATGGAATCCGATACGCCGTAGCCGCGAAACAGCAAACGCGACCCGACTTGATCTACCGTACTGGCGATAATGGTCGGTTGAAGCGGAGACCGCACCCAAGCGGTTTCGCGATACATGCCGCCGCGAAGAGCGTAGACATCTAATGGTGAATCTTTTTTATCAACCTGTGCAATATCGCGGAGCGAATCAGCAATGTCTTTTAGAATGCCGGCTTTTGCGTTGTTTAGTTTTTCCGCCAAATCTTGGGCATGTAGGAATGCCTGATCGACGACGATTCGCCGGTCGACTGTAAAAAACACTCGGCGGGGCGCATTCTCGGCATGACAAGCCAGTGCAAATACGGCGATGTCGATGCACGCCGTTTTACCGGCGGCCGTCGGCAAGGCAATCACACGAGGCCAGTCGCCGTTGCACACGCGCAATGCCACTCGCTCCTGCCACGGAAACGGTCCAAACGTGGGGTCGTCCTGTTTGCCGGAGGCGGCTTTGTAGAATTCGACGAATCGGTCGGGCGTCAGTTTGGTCACGGATTTTCCTCCGGCAAAACAGGGTGACATGCGCCATATCCGAAATAGCGACCAGCGCCAATTAACACCGGACCTTGAACTTGTTCGGCAAATTCAACCCGCGCATGAGTCCACAATCGAAACGGGTGGTTTTCTCGCGGCGTGGCGTTGAAAGACCGCGAATGCGGCACGCCGCGAAGAAATGACGCCAAACCAACTCGCACGGCAATCGGTTCCGGGTAGCCAGCCTGCACACAAGCCTTGGCAACAATTCCCTCCGACGTTAAGCCACGTCGGGGAAACTTTGGCAGTAGAATCGGCGTAACCGTTGTCCAGCAAAACGCCGGCCCGGTCCATTTCGACGACTGGAGGGCAAATTGACGTTGACTTTCACGGCGTTCGTCAAGTTCCAGCTCAAGAGAACCAACCGAATTGCTATCCTTATCACATGGATGTTTTTTTACTCCAAGCGACATAAAAGGAATACCCTCATGTTCACGTTCTTGATGGCTCGCTAATAGTTCAAATAGAAGGTCTGCGCCCTCAAAATCTCTCGGCACGGCAATGGCGACGCCAAGCAAATGACCGTCGGCATGATCGTGATCGACAAAGCCAAGCGGAAGATATGCCGGCCGAATCCGCTGACTCGGCGCATTGCCTGCATGGCCACTAATCCATTCCCGGGCATCTCCGCCGAATCGGTTTGTAAACCGCTCCATCAATGCTGCACGGATGGTGTTGGCTATCATGCCACACGATTCCAGCCCATATTTCCGGCCACCGACCTGCCGCAGAACAAACAAGCCCGGATCAAACGGACCGTTGCAAAACGACTCCTTCGATTCATTGCCTTCTTCTGCATATCCTTGCCACAAAGATGGCAGCGGGCGCAAACCGGCATCGTACCGGTTCTTAAGATACTCGATTCGTCCGACGCCGAATGTTCGCAATCGGTAAGTAGATCGCTCTTCATTGGGCAACAAGTTGGGTTCGGGCGGATTGTCCTCGATCCACATGCGTATCGGCGAGGCCGAATGACCGAGGTATGTCACCTGTCCACAAATTGTCTCCAACGACGAACGCACATCGGCGGGCATATCCGTTTCCCAACGGAGAAAAAACGTCGGCGATTCGGGCATAACTACGGGAAATTGACGCGGCTGACGATTGCGCCCGATCGGCATACTACCAATCGGGGTAAACGCTTTCTTTTTTCCAAGCGGAGTGCTGTCATCGTTTACAGGCACGTAACTGGTGAACGACGTGCGGCTGGATGTTTTCAAGGAAACACAAAGCGATGGCGGCGATTTGCCGCCATTGTCTTCTAACCATTTTAGTGCGTCACGTTGGCGAGAATCTTCGCCAGATTCTCCCCATGCGGCAACCATCGACATAAAAACGCGGTCGGGATGCGGCGGCCATTCCGGCTCGGTGTCATCACCTAACTTAGGATCACCCCACTGAGTCATCATGGCCCTTCGCATCAACAGTTCGACGCCTAGGGCAAACATTATTCGCCCTCCCCGGTCTCGGCAGCCGCAAGTTCCATGCTCTTCTTGACAAGCGCGACAAGATCGTCGGACGGCGTGAGAATGATCTCTTCGAGGTGGAGCGGCAATGGGGCCTTTTGCACTGTGGCCAGCGCATCGTTGTATAGATTTATGGCCGACTCCTTGTCGAGCGAATAAGACTTGGCTTCTTCGCCAGGTTTGCCGAGCAACTCCCATTCGACAGCATTCGTTGCTCGCAAAATGCACCGGCTCCGAAGGTCGTACCCTGCTTCAACCGCAAGCGTCGCGCCAAGCAAGCCGAGCGCAGCTAAATACGTGCGGGCGGCAACATCAGATTCCGGTGATGTTTTTTCATCGGAATTTGCCGGAAAACGCAATCGTCGTAACGCCGGTAACGAAAGTACCGTCGTTTGCTCGGCGTAGTCAATAGTGAAGCCGCCGCCATCTTGCGAAATTATCGGCTTAACATTACCGTGGTTTGCTTCGGATGGCTTTCCTTCTTTGCCGAGCTTAACGGGCTTATCTTTCTCTTTCAACGCAGCCTGTTCGTTCAAAGTCCAGCCATCTTCGGCCTTGTACAATATGCCGCTGTTTACTCGAATGTTGAGTGGATCAATGCGGCTGCTCGTTTTTACTCCGCCAATGGCATTTACGCCAATAATCTCGCTCACGATGGCCCTGGCGAACTTTACGCCCAAGCCGCCACGAGGCCCGGTGCTGTCCCAAATGCCAAACACCAACGAGTGCGGTGCGTACTGCAAAAGCGGCGTGGCATAGCCGTTCGATAACTGATCCAATTCCTTTCCGATGTCGGATTGGCGAAACTTCTTTTTGCCGAGCAGGCTGTCTCGCAAAATGGCGTCCACGATGCGATGCGGAGCCTGAAGCGATGTTATTTTTCGTATCCCGGGATTGTTGATCGCAACAAAGTCCACTGACACAAGTGGCAATTCGATCAGCCCGCCATCTACGGCATCTTGCAACGCCATTTCCATGCGATTAGCACAACTGGGCACGCTGTCGAGCAACACGCATGGCACTTTTTGGCCGCCAATGTTTCGCTCCTCGGTCGCATATTGTCCGCCTTCATAGGTTGGCGGAAATATCTTTGGGCTAACCGCTTCGAGTTTCAGCGTTAGCCGAAACGCCGCAGCGCTGCCAGCCACGGCATCTTTCAAGGTTTTCAATGTCAACACGTCATTTTTCTTCGATTCTGTCACAATGAGTCTCTCTTTATGTTCAAGTTAAAGCCAGTAAACAATCACCCACTAATTGCCACAGAATTAATGTGGCTATCCGAATTGGAACATCTTAACCATTCCCATTTCCGCAGTTGAAAGACTGCGGTCCCATTGATCCCTGCGCGGCCAGCACCGGGGCAAAAGCTTGTTGCGGTGCCGGTTGCGATTTGGGGACATGTTTTTTTGCCTATTCCAAACTAATTGGCTGCTGCGAATGCAACCCATAATTCCGAAGCAACTCGTCGCATTCTTTTCCAATCTGCTCCCTCAACTCCTCCGGTTCAATCACCATGGCATGCCGACCGAAACTTAGTAGCCACCGCATGATCTCTTCCGTGCTGCCGAGATCGAACTCGGCCAGCAGACCGCCATCTTTTTCCTTGGTCAACTTCTGGCTGGCGTGCCAAGTGGATTCCTGAACATAGCGAGCGACGGTAGGCGAGAAACGAATCTTGACATGCACCTCCCCGTCGCCGTGGAAAATGCCAAACGACTTGGTAAAGTGCGTTTGTAGATTAAAACCATCCGGCCGATTGAACCGAAGTTCCTCTAATCTGGACTCTTCGATCCGATCGACCTTCCAATGGCGGATCGCATTTTGCTGGGGCGCGTGGCCAACCAGATAGAGCGAACCACGATGATAGGTTAAGCCGTAAGGGTAGATGTCGTATGTTACCGGCTCGGTCGCCCGGAGCGAGCGGTAGGTGATGAACATCGCTCGGCAATCCTCGATGCCCACCATCAAATCGTCGATTAATTCAGCCTTCCGT
Organism: uncultured Planctomycetaceae bacterium; assembly: GCA_964573875.1. Lineage (GTDB taxonomy): Bacteria > Planctomycetota > Planctomycetia > Pirellulales > Thermoguttaceae > CAYWGR01. The sequence continues at coordinate 17,892 of CAZNMP010000004.1, forward strand.
GAGTAGTCACTGTTGCCAACCGCGGTTTGATGGAAGGTTACGGCAAACTGATCGACGTACTTCGATACCTTGACGCCCAAGATGCTGCGAATCTTTTTGAACGCTCGATGGGCAGCATCCCAGAAGAGAGTTCCAGCCAATGGTTCCAAAAAACGCCGTCCTAGATACAGGGCAATGGCTTCATCAAAGGCAAACGACATGCCAGGTTGATTCTTATCCTGATCGATTCGGTAGCTCTTTCGACCAAATTGTCCGACAGTTTCAGCTAATAGAAAGCCGGCAGCTTGAAACGCCTCCAAGTCCCGGCGAATTGTCTTCTCGCCAACTCCCATTTCGGCCGAAAGTTCTCTAATTGTTATTCCGTAGCGACGTGTACAAAGGGTACGCAGCAGAATCCACTGCCGAACTAGGGGGGGCGTTTTACTCATGGTTGCGGTACTTCGCTTGTAAAAGCATCGAAGGAGAGATTGAACATAATTCAGATTGTTGAAGTTGCATAGCCACACGATCACGAAAGAACAACTCCCATATCTGACGCATATTACCCATACTGCACCTGCAACTGCAGAAATAAGTAACACGCAAAAGACACACCCCCCCGCGTCAGATGGGAATCACTGCACATTGTTTGAAGTCCCCAGCTTTGAAACTGAAGATTTCGTTAGTGAGTTTTGCGTTGAGAGCAATAAGCATAGCAGAGAGGGTAGACAGATTCCGACCAACCGTGACCAAGATTCTTGGAGAAGAGGTCAACTACCGACTAATCAACGTGGCAAAAGACGGTGAAAGAAGAGAAACAGATCACTCGATTTTGCCTACTATCCAGGTTTTCGCTCCATTATCTCCCCGACCAATCACTTGAATGATTTTATATGTCAGTGGGACCGGTTTGAGTAGACTTTCGCAAAGGC
>CAZNMP010000005.1:0-18023 GCA_964573875.1 uncultured Planctomycetaceae bacterium
TTATCTCGACGGCTTGAAGGCGGGATTCCTCGCACAAAAAAGCCCTCCCGAAATTTGCAAAGGCTTGCCCGAAGACAAATGGGTCGTATTCGATGCCCTGTCGTTCAATAACTACGAAAATGCCGCAACCATCGTCGACGATCCCAAAGGCTGGAACGGCAAAAGCGTTCGCATGGGCACGAAAGTCGATTGGAATACCAGCTACTCGCCGCCCGTCCGCGGAAAATATCGCATTCTCGCCTCGTTGCGATGCGAAGGAGCAATCAAGGAAGGCCGTGTCGGTGGGTGGGGCGTCTACGACTCCCAAGGCAAAAAAGATCTCAAGAGCATGGCCCTCGACCGCAAGGATTTCGCCACCGCCGACGGCTCGCTCGACAAAAACTTCCGCTGGATCGATCTCGGCGTTATTGATTTCGTGCCCGGCGCGTATTTTTGGTTCGCCCACGGACACAATCCCGCGCTCGACGCCATTTTCGTCGACCGTGTCGTACTCATCGGCGCAGATTGACCAATCAAGTCGTAGGGCAGCCGTAGTCGTAGGGCGGGTCAAGCGAAGCGATGGCCCGCCAAAATCGCTTAACACATGAGCCGTAGGGCGGGTCGAGCGAAGCGATGCCCCGCCAAGAACAACCTATTACGGATTCCATCATGCCTCTACACCGGCGAAACTTTTTGAAAGTATTCGGCGCACTGGGAACAGCGGCCTATGCGATGCCTGCATTCGCCGAGCCCATCCCTCAAGGCAAACGCATCTACCATCTCTCCGTCGGATGCGAGACGCTCGAAAAGTATCCCGACTTGCTCGAAAATGTCATCGCCGCCGGCGTGTCCGAACTATGGCTAACCGGCTTTTGGGCCGGCAATTGGCATGCCGACCCCGACCGCCTAAAAAAATGGTGCGAACGTCTCGGCAAACGCGGACTGGCAGCCCACGCATTGAACGTGCCGCTAGGACATCCCGACGGCGGCAACCCCAAATGGCCGCGATACATTCGGCCCGACGGTTCGGCTTGCACCGGAACCGTCCTGCATCCGCCCGCAACGGAAGAAAACTGCACGGCCATGCGGCAGCTTCAAGCCGTCGGCATTGATCGCGTTTTTTTAGACGACGATTTCCGACTCGCCTCATCGCCTGGCGCCATCGGCGGCTGTTGTTGCCCGGAACATAAGCGAGAATTTCTCGACCGCAGCGGCCTGCGCACCGATTCCGCCTGGAACGATTTACTCGATGCGATCAAGCATCGCCGCCTAACGCCCGCGGTCCGCCTATGGGTCGATTTCACATGCGACCAACTGACGGCCTGCTTCCGCGCGCAACAAAAAGCCGCGCCAAACATCCAACTTGGCATCATGGTGATGTATTTTGGCTCTGAAAAGGCAGGCATCCGGCTGCGCGAGTATAACGACGTGCCCTTCCGCGTCGGCGAGTTCATGTTTAGCGACCCATTCTTTAACCCGACCAAGGGAAAGACCGACGAACTCTATGGCGTGCTGTTCCATCGACGTTTCGTGCGGCCCGAACTGGCCTACAGCGAAACCACCGCATTCCCCGACAACAGCTTATCGCTGCCCAACAAACTCGCGAAGCTGGCCACATCGACCATCGCCGACGTTCGCAACACGATGTTCATGTGCGACTTCCCGTCGGGCGATTGGCCGACGCTCGCCCCCGCCATGAAACACCATGCCCAAGTGCATAGCGTCATCGCCGGCCACAAGCCGGCCGGACCGCTGAAGCACTACTGGGGTGAGGCCGCCCGTTACGTCGGCGATGACAACCCCAACAGCCTGTGGCTCGCCCTCGGCATTCCGTTCTCGGTCACCGACAGTTTGGCGAACGACGGCTACACGTTCCTCGCCGAGGCCGACGCCGAAGTGATCGACAGCCTTCCGGCGGCCGCCACATCGTTGCTCGCGCGGCCGCAAGCCGGGCTATCGTCGAAAGTTCGCGCCTTGGCCGAATCGTGGCCCGAGCTATTAGCCTGGAAACGAACCATCCTGCCGCAGCTTGGCAAAGTGCCCTACGTCGAAGGCGACATGCCCGTCGTCTGTGCCTGGTATCCAACCGCCCGAGCCGTCGTTTTGTGGAATCTCGGTGAACAACGTCAGGATTTCCGCCTGCGCTACGGCGACACACAACGCACGATAAGCGTCAACGGACTTGACGTTGCCCTGCTGGAAAGCATCGGCTAAAGCCCACTCCATCTTTTCGACAGAGCAGCTGCCTCCTTTGCCATCTGCCTTGAAAATCCCCGTTTTTCCCGAAAGAAACAGGAGAATCGGTTGGAATTTGTTCGAGCTAGCCAAATAAATTTGACCCCGAGAACCTATGTCGTATATTAGGGGGTTGTCGCAAACCATTGGAGCTACCCGAAAAGGTTGTCCAATGGAGAAAAATCGACAAGCGTTTTTTTTCTTATTGCATCCTACATTGCCAACGAACCTTTTCGCGGCCGGTAGACCAGCAAACTTGGCTGGAACAGCCGTGTTCGCGGTTGAACATGAATCATTGACAATGTCGGTATCAATAATGGCACTTCCAAACAAAGATCCCAAGCAGCAATAGCGTTTCGGGGCAAACATTCCCAAATAGTTTTTCAGGAGAGAACATCGTGTTTGTCGATTTTGAACAGATGTCAGGAAAAAGAATTGCCTTGAATACGGAACATATTGTCAACGCCTATCCCGACGGCGATAATGCCTCCGCCCTCATCGTGAATTTCGGCACCAAAACAGATCAAGTCCGCGTAAGAAGCACCTACCAGGAAGTCGTCGAAAAACTGAACGGGCAATAATCCCCAGTCGCAGCTCGCGAAACCCGAAAACCTGTCAGGCCCGTTCAGAGATCGTCCGCCTTTCACGTCTCCCCTCGCCCGCTTGCTGAGCCGTGTCATCAAAGAACTCCCCTCGCCCGCTTGCGGGAGAGGGGCCGGGGGTGAGGGCGTGTTGCCTGCCAATCGGTTTAGTTGCACCCGTTTACCGCCCTTCATCAGTGCCACGCCGTCGTCATAAAAGATCCTTTTCAAATACATTCAGATTAATGGAATGGCAAGCACGGAACGCCGTCCCTCAGTAGCATCGTGTCTGCGGTGTCTCCCTGGAATTGCTTGTTAAAACATGCCTTCGCCTCTTTCATCGTCATCAATGCATTCACCCCCACCGTATGCAACACCATTGGCTTCGCCTTCACCTTCGTCCTTATCTTTCTCTTCTTCTATTGCCTTATTAATAAAATCCACCATTCTATTGATGCTTTTTTGTTCCGGATCAGAAAAGTCACCATCCAGTCTAGGCGATTCTAAGGGACCTTCATTCAATAGCGATTTTATCATGTTCACATAGGAAAAGTTTGCCTTTTTCCCGTCTGTTTCTTGTTCGACGGTTACTTGATGCTCCGCATCTTTTGTAAAAACAAGCTTCATGGCTTATCCTCTCTAAAGTTTTTGAGGTTGTACTTCTTTACCCTCTTTTTAATGGACGCTTTTCCGCCGTCTGTTATCCTTGCAATGTGATCAACTACTCTGTTACCATCAATATTTCCCTCAAGAGGATTAGACCTGATTGTAATCTTGTTGGCCTCATTCTTACAAAGTATGACGTTCTGAGCATCACCCAGCATTGGTATCGTAGCATTGTGAGAAACTAGAATGATTTGCTTTTTTGATTTGCATTGTTTAATAGCTGTAAGCAATCCATGGTTGATATAGTTGGTTGCAAGATTATCCTCTGGTTGATCAATAATTAAGGCAGCATTATCACTTTCCCACCCAAGAATCAAATCAAGAATAACCGATGTTTTCCATCCTGCGCTCAAGTCTTCAAAATTATATCCCTCTTTGGTCGTTATTCGATAGGATTTTTTATTAAGGTCACTAAATCTTTGGCTTACACGTTTCGTGAAATCGTCATAGCCCAGGACCTTTGGATCTTTTTTTCTAAACTTGGATTCAAATAGCGATTCGGGGCGGATGTCGTCATATTTATCCAAATGATGTTCGCGTTTGAGCATATCGTTGACTGCTTCAAGGAACTTTTCTTTAGTCAACTCAAATGCGTTTTCAATGTATAGCTTGTGCCCCATCGATTCAATTTCTTTAGTCTTGATCTTAATTTGGTAACTGGCAATCTGATCAAGCGAGGAATAGAACTTCTTCTCTGCTCTTGCATAAGCAGTAATAGCTTCAAGCAATGCCTCAAATTGCTTCCTTTTCGTAGTCGTTTCCCGATCCTCTTGGTCCTGTGCTTTGTCAACCTCTTTAATTTCTTTTGTTATTATTTCGCGGACCACCAATTCAAATTGCCCACGTCTATATGCCTCTCTAAGCTCAACAAGTAGTTTCGCAACTAGAGTTCTATCATGAGTTACCAACGGATTCCGGCCAAGAAAGTCATCAATTTCATGTAATCGCTGTATATCTGCATCATGCTTTCCTTTACTGTATTCAATTGGATTAGTTGTTTGAGGATCAGGCTTAACGGGCTTAAGTGGATTTGCATGAATTGCTTCAGTAACGATCAGTCTGGATAATATTGGAATTCTCGCCAACATGTTATGCAGCCCGTCAATTTCTTTGACCGATTGCATCATACATCTCAACTGAAAACTTAGATCAGATAGCCCATTGTTTATCTCATCCAACTCATTTTTATCTGATGGAAATACGCTTTTCAAAATAGATATATCGTCGATCCTGTGCTCTTTGTCTTTTGGATCGCAGATTTTTCCAATGTAGTTCTGATCTAGGTAGTGTGGGTGTTGGCCAGTTGGATTTGTGACTTCAATGTCTTGAACGCGATACAGCGTTGCTAAATAAACACTCCCCTCAAAGTTCCTGATGATTTTCCTATAGACAGAATCAACGAACAATGACTTGCCGCTAGAAGATCCACCAATAACCACGTTCAAGCCTGGAGTGAGGTCTACATCAATATCGATGTGCTCATTCATTAAGTGAACATGCTCAATACATTCAGCCCACATGTCCGGTTTAGCACCATATTGCAACCTCGTGGATTCCGATAACGAAAGACGCAAGCCATCAAAAGTTGGGGAGGCCAGCATCCATGTAGGTGTGAATTCTGAAGCATCCTTGCCGGCCTTGCAATCAGGGTAATACCTCGGATCATAATTATCTGTCGTTGTAACTAAATTAACAAAGTCCTTAATTCCCAACCGAGAAAAGTACTCTTGCGTCTTGTCGAGGCCTCTGTTGCTTCTTGCAGTGAAACCATCAAAGTGATTGTAATATATACTTCTCTCTAACGTCTTATCGAATTGCACACCCTCTGGAATAGACTTGTCGAAAGTAGAGTGGTTTTGTCCTCCATGTGGAAGGAGAATAAAGTCATAGTCATCAAAACAATTCATTATTGTTTCAAGCTTAGGAATGTTCGCATCGTCGTTTCCTATAATCTTGCGTGGATACAAATTATCTAGTTTGGCGTTCAACGCATCTATCGCAAATTCATTGATTGGTTCAATATTGAATAGGATATGGCAATGGTAAGGTGCTACATTTTCATAATTGCGTACATGTAACTCAACGCCGAGCAATAGATTGTCAAATACAGCAACAGCATCTAGATATGCACTTTTGTTAATGACATTATGATCCGTGAGAGATATCAAATAATCCGCACCATCAGACATGGACTCAATCTTACTTTTCAAGGCATTAACATCGTAGAAAGTATTAATATGCTCAGGATTCTCCGATGTATGAATGTGGAAATCTATGAATACGGGTTTCATACACAACCTTTCTGATCAGCATCGGGCAGAGAAAAGATATTAGAAACCGTTCTGTGGGCTCTTCCTCGTCATGAGAACCTGCATCGTTCTTGAAACTCCTCCCAAAATAGCCCATTCCCACAAACCGTCAATCAACCAAATCCTGTCAATCTTGTAAATCCTGTCTCAAGAAAACCCCCCGATGGCATCGACAAATGCGACTGCATCCGTGTCACCGGTACTATTTTCAAAAAGACCAGGATGTCGTAAAATTCATTGTGATAATTTGAATTGACGTCGTTTGGCGTCAAACCTGCTTCTCGACGAACGACCAACCTGGACGAAAGTCCTTGAACAAGCGAAGCAGTGCAAGCCCGTTCCGCAAAAGGGAACGCCGGCCCCTGTGCTGTTCGCTTGTGCCCCTTGGTCGGGGCGTCGAGAGCAGCCAAGTCGGCGTTCCCTTTTTTCTTAGGAGCGGGCGAAATGATCCCAGAAGATCACATCAAGCTTATTTGCGAATACGAATGGCTGCGCGAACTGGCCGACGACTTGAACGTCATGGCCTTGGCCGTCGATCGCTGTCTTATCGACCTCGAACACCGCTTGCCCGACTATTACCAATATCCCGGCGACTTCTGCCCCAAAACAGAATAACGGCCACCATTCCCCGTTCCGTTGCCGTGCCCCCTCACCCAGCCTTGGGCGATGGTCTGCCCGTCTGTCTTTCGCATTTTCGTCCTTTCGAACTTTCGTGCCAAAAAAGGAAGCACGGCAGTCCGTCACTCGTCTATCGCCATTATGGTCGAGTTGGATACGCCATGTTGTTTAGCTACCACCGGTACATAACTTGGCGGCAGGGCCGACGTTCCGTCGGTCGCTAAACAGTTGTGAATTTTGCGGTCGGCGGATAAACCACCAAAATCCGTTGCTGCCCCCTTGCAGGATCCCGATTTGACAAAAAACGCCGAATATGATACCCTGGTAGCCAGACGAATATGCATAATGCATTACCGTCTTTCCTGCCTAGCCCACCTACCCCCCCACATCTGCGGAGGACAACATGCGAAAACGTCGGTTATTCGCCTTACGAGCTTTGGGAATTGCCGGGGCCTTGCTGACATGCCTTTGCTGGAAAAGCATGGTTGCCGCAGCCGGCGAGGATGTCGCGGCACTGCAAGCGGCGTTCGCCGGCGAACGTGATATGTGGCTCCATATCAACGCGGACGACCACCTTTCGCCCTTGAAAACCGACCGGCCTGCATTGCCAGGCGGTGAACTGTATTGGGGGCGCATTGCCCGGCTAAAGCCTTTGGACCGTGTTTTCGTGATGATGGAGGAGCTATGCAATCGGCTGGCAGCCAAATCGATTGATGTCTCTGCCGAGCGGCAGGAATTAATGCAACTTCGCAAGCGTCAGGAAGCCCTGCCCCAGGGCAACGCCGAGGCCGAACTCAAGCTCTACAACGACGCCCGGCTGGCCAAACGCCGTCTGTTCCTTCGCGATCCCGATCTCGCGGCGCTCTCCAAGGTTTTGTTCGTCAAGCGTTATCCTTATCTTTCGTCGCACAACTACAGCGATGTCATGGATTCTCAGTTTCGTTCGGGCGGCGGCATTTGTGCGTTGGAGATGCCTTGGCGCAATGGGCGTTTGGAACCCTCGGAAGCCAAGATGAACTTGCTGTACGATGGGGCGCGCGGCATCGCGCGCGATCCCATGTTGGATTTCGACGCGAAAAAAATCTATTTTGCCTTCCGGCCCGAGAAAACCGAGGTGGCCGGCTATGCGCGCTATTGGCATCTCATGGTAATGAACGTTGACGGCAGTGGTTTACGGCAATTGACCGACGGACCGTACCACGACATGTATCCGTGTCCGTTGCCCGACGGCGGATTGGCATTCATCACTACGCGATGTGAAAAGCGGTTTCTCTGTTGGCGTCCGCAAGCGTTCGTGTTATATCGCATGGACAATTACCTTTCCGAAGGTCAGCCGGTCATTCGTCCTTTATCGTATGCGAATCTTACCGAATGGGCGCCCTCGGTGATGCAGGACGGCCGAATACTTTGGACGCGATCGGAATATCTCGACAAGGGCGCCAACTTCGGTCATACGCTTTGGGCCATTCATCCCGACGGAATTCAGCCGACGCTCGTCTACGGCAACAACACGCCGAACTGTTACATCAACGCGCGTGAAGTGCCCGGCAGCCGCGAGATCTTATGCACGCTGTATTCTCACGGCGGCGATCACAACGGGCCGCTCGGTCTGATTGATTTGACGAAAAGTCCCTACGATCCAACCGCGATTACGAACATTACGCCCGATTCCAGACCGCATTACGACATGGATTGGCCGCGACAAGCTTGTTTCCGCGACCCCACGCCGATTACACGCGACTATTATCTGACAAGTCATGCGCCGAAGGATCGCTTCGATTTGTATGTCGTCGATCGTTATGGCAACCGCGAGCTTTTGTATTCCGATCCCTCGCTGAGCTGCATGACGCCGAGCCTTTTGCGAGCCGTTCCGCGTCCGCCGGTGCTTCCAAGATTCGAGGTCGCCGCGAAAGACGCCCCCGGCCAATTCAGCGTCCTCGATGTCTATCAGGGATTGGAGCCGACCGTGCCGCGCGGCAAGGTCAAGTATCTTCGGATTTGCGAGGAGGTGGCCTCTCGATTGAGCCGCATGCCCAACGGCGAGTTGCGACAGGATTACGGCGACGACTTCATGGACTACTACACGACGCCGACACACCTTGTCAGCGGGCCATTTGGCTGGCCAACGTATGTCGCCAAGACATCCCTAGGTCTTGTGCCGGTCGAAGCCGACGGCTCGGCGAGTTTCTACGCCCCTTCGGGAAAAGTGCTTTATTTCATTGCATTGGACGCGGATCTCAACGAGATACAACGCATGAGAAGCGTCGTGCAAGTGCAGCCGGGCGAGCATCGAAGTTGCATCGGCTGCCATGAGGATCGAAAGGGGGCGCCGCCTACCTTGGCGAATACGACGCCGGCAGCGCTGCTTCGCGCGCCCAGCAAAATCCAGGCGGCTTCCTGGGGCGCGGAACCGTTTTCCTACGAACGCATCGTCCAGCCGGTGTGGGACGCGAAATGCGTCAGTTGCCACAGCGCCAAGGATCCGAAAATCAATCTGACGGGCAACCTCGATCCGGCGCGCATTCCGGCCTCCTATAAAACGCTGGTGACCGGCGGTTGGGTGCATTATTTTTCACTGGGCTGGGCCGAACGCCACTATCGCGCGGAACCGCTGAGCTTCGGCTCGCTGAAAAGCAAGCTTTGGCCGGTTTTAGACAAAGGGCATTACGGCGTGCAATTGACTCCCGACGAAAAAGAACGCATCCGGTGTTGGACCGATTTGAATTGCCCCCTATGGCCCGACTACCAGCATCGTCCCGAGCGGCCGGAATCGCCCAACACTTGCCCCTTGACCAAAAAATAACCTAAACAGATCCATATCTTAGCAAAAGTGCCGGCGAGGCAACGACCGCCGGCAATTGCGTGATTACTGGTTTGCGGCACTTTCGATTATCCGCGGTTTTATTTAGAAGTGATTCCCATGAAAACAGCGCTGCCACAACATTATTGGCTGTTGACGGTTTTAATGCTTGCCAACATCGTTGCCGTATCGCCAAGAGCAAAGGCGCAAAACGCCGGAGCCAACAACCCAGGTTGGTCGGGGCCGGTCGCCGTGGCGCCATCCTTGGATGCAAAACGGCTCTTCGTGGCATTGGCCGACACTCGGCAAATCGCCGTACTCGATCGAGAAAAGGGAACGGTCTCGGCCAAGATCGATCTCCCCGGCGAACCGACCTCGCTGGTCGTCGATCCGAAAACATCAAGGATTTACGCGTCTTGCGCCGGTCCGGCGAGTGTCGTGGTTGCAATCGATCCAGGAACGCTTCAGATTGTCCAATCGCTGCCGGCCGGTCATACGGCAACCGGGATGGCCATTTTGCCCGACGGCTCGCGCCTTTTTGTCTGCAATCGTTTTGATGCAAACGTATCGGTGTTTTTACTGCCGGACGGCAAGGAAGTTGCGCGCACGCCCACCTTGCGCGAGCCTGTGGGCGCCGCCGCGACTCCCGACGGCAAAACCGTCTTTGTCATCCATCATCTGCCGGCCGCATTTGTCGAAAGTAAAAGACCTGCCGCCGCCGTGACAGCCATGGACGCGCAAAGCTTTGCGGCCGTCGATATCGAGCTTCCAGGCGGCAGTTCAGGCGTGCGAGGAATTTGCGCGTCGCCCGATGGAAAACATGTCTTTGTCACCCATCTTCTTTCACGCAACACCTTGCCGGCCACGCAACTGGAGCGCGGCTGGATGAACACCAACGCCGTGTCGATTCTCGATGCCAAGGATAAAAAATACCTCGGCTCGATTCTCCTGGATTCGGTTGATCTTGGAGCGGCGAATCCCTGGGGCGTGAGCAGCACTCCCGACGGGTCGATGCTTTGTATCGCGCACGCGGGCACCCACGAATTGTCGGTGATTGATACGGGAAAGATGTTTCAAAAGTTCGCGGCTCGCGCCGAAAGCCGGCGGAGTGCCACGAAAATTCAGACGCCTGCTCCGCCGCAAAACACCGGAGGCGTCGCCCATCAATGGAACGTTTCGGTCCTGTCGCTTCCGTTGGATTCGAGCAACGATCTCGGTTTTCTCGACGATTTGCGTCGCCGCGTGCCTCTTCCCGGCAATGGACCGCGCGGACTGGCCGTAGCCGATGGCAAGGTTTATGCCGCGATGTATTATTCCGATGCGTTGGCTGTCGTCGATTTGCGGAATCCTTCCTTGCCGTCTTCCTCGATTCCCCTAGGTCCGCCGCCGCGTCCAACCGAACAACGTCGCGGCGAGATGCTTTTTCACGATGCAACTCTTTGTTTTCAGCACTGGCAAAGTTGCGAATCTTGCCATCCTGATGCACGTACCGATACATTGAATTGGGATTTGATGAACGACGGCTTCGGCAATCCCAAAAATTCCAAAAGTATGTTGCTGTCGCATCGCACGCCGCCGGCAATGAGCGAGAGCGTGCGAGAGAGCGCCGAAGCGGCGGTCCGGGCGGGCTTTCGCAACATTTTATTTCGTGAATGCGACGAGAAGGACGCACAGGCAGTGGATGTTTATCTAAAATCGCTCGCGCCCATGCCTAGCCCTCGGTTGGTCAAGGGCGCGTTAAGCCCCGCGGCGCAACGCGGCAAGGAACTTTTCTTCAGCAAGCAGACCGGCTGTGCTGAATGCCATCCTGCCCCGTTCTATACGGATCTGAAGATGCACAATGTCGGAACGCGCCGCCCCTTCGACCATGTTTCGGATTTCGACACGCCCACGCTGATCGAAACATGGCGCACTGCCCCCTATTTGCACGATGGTAGTTGTGCAACCCTTGAAGATTTGATCGGCAAGGGAAATCATGGGAAGCCGGTTGGTGAAACGAACAAGCTCAGCCCTCAAGAAATCGCCGATCTCGTTGAATTTGTTCTTTCGCTTTGATTCGGAAAGGACTTCAAGGAAAACGCCCTCCTGCGTGCCCAAAAATCCGCCAGTTTTCGGTAGGGCGGGTCAAGCGAAGCGATGGCCCGCCTTGAATCCTTCACAAAATGGCGGGCCTTCGCGTTGCTCGACCCGCCCTACGTTTTTCCCAAATTTAAGAACGGATTGGCCCTACCTCCCACCTCCCCCAAAAATCCGCCAGAAAAGGGCGCAACCCCCTCAACAGGAGGCCTCGTTCGCTTCCCTTGTAATCGCGCCAATCCTTGGAATGTAACCTACATTTCAGTGGAATATGTTCAACACTAGGCTCGATTGTCGGGGATGCTCGATGAGTTTCGAGATTCCAGGTAAGAACCAGCGCAAATCGTTCCGTTGCACCATGGCGGACTCGTGCCAGCAATGCGTATTGCGCGTGGGAGATCGCACGCTGACGGCCAAGTTACTCGATCAATCGGCCGGCGGTTTTGCGATTTTGGTCGATGAACTCGCCGGACTCGAGACGGAACAAACAGCCGTGCTTTGCACCGATGCCGGAGCGTTTGTCGTTCGGGCAGTCCATATTACCAAAGTTGTACCGACCGATAGGAACATTGCCGCCGATCAGGAAAAACCTTGCTTTCGCCTAGGATTGGTACGTTTGAGCGAAACAGGTTTACCCGAAGAGCCCAAGACATCCATTCTTGTCGGCAGAATGCCTGTTCATGTAGGACAATTCAACTCGCCGAGCAGAATCCTATTGATTCTCGGAGTATTGATGATATTGGTCCTTCTTGCCTCAAAGCCGGTGGATGTCATCAGCGGTTTGTGGCATGTTTTGCAATTCGGCTCGAACGTCATGCAAAACAAGGATCAGCAAGCAGAGTCTCATTCCCAGAAATCGTTGCCCGAACAACTACGCTCGACGACCGGCGATTCTCCGTTTCCTGTACAACGTTCAGACGTCCGCGAAAAAAGTTCGCCTTTCGGCAATAATCATGGCCGTGCCGCGCCGTCTGCATTCTCGAACACCACGGTAAGCCGCTATCTCCGTATGCCGGGCGCAACTCCTTTGATTTTGCCGGAAGTCGTCGAGAAACTTCAGTTGACCCCCGATCAGCAATCACAAATTCGCGATTTGACGGAAGCCACCTCGAAGGCGATGCGCAATCTCGATGAAAAACTGCGCGGCCAGCAGCGACAGAGCATTAAAGAAAAGCGTGAAGAGTTGCTCAATCAATCGCGGCAAGAGGCCCTGAGAATCCTTTCCAAAGAGCAACGCGCCCAATGGGACGCCATGACCGCTAAGCCGCAGTAATTTTCTACTTATAAAATCCGAATTCATAGGCGGCATCGAACAGCGCTTCAACATTTTCGGGCGGCACGCCAGCCTGGATATTGTGGACGTTGTTGAACACATAGCCGCCGCCAGGTTTCCAAGCTTCCATGTTCCGTCGCACATCCTCACGAATCCTCTCGGGCCGTGCCAATGGCAAAACGTGCTGCGAGTCGATCGCCCCGCCCCAAAACACCATCTGATCGCCAAACTGGGTCTTGATCGCAGAGGGATTCATATCCTTCGCGCTGATCTGCACCGGATTCAAAATGTCGATGCCATTGTCGATCAAGTCGGGAATATAGGGAATGCATGCGCCGCACGTGTGATACCATATTTTCGCACAGGTGCGCGAACGAATGTATTGCACCAACTTCTTCTGGCGCGGTTTGACCAATGCGCGGTAAATGTCTGGGCGAAACAGTGGACCATTTTGGCCGGCTAGATCGTCGCCGACCATAATCACATCCACCAGATCGCCGACTTCGTCGAGGAACAAATGGAACCAATTGAGCCAGAACTTTAAGGTCTGGTCGAGCAATGCTTCGCAGAATTCCGGCTGCGTAACCAAGTCCATGAACCAACGTTCCAGCCCGCGCAGATACCAGCAGGTTTCGTAGACAACGCCCGAAATCCCGCTTACCACGGCATAAGGCGTTTCGTTACGGATCGCGAGAGCTTGACGCCGCAAACCGTCAAAGCGGCTGGGATCATCGCCTTTTGGGAACGGGTAGTCGGCCACGTCGGCCAATGTTGCTTCGGCTAAGGGATGATGCGAAATATCCATGTAGTACGGATGATCGTCGGGCATCGACCAGACCACGCCGAACTCGTCGCGCAGGTCGTGCCAAAGTCGCCCATTGCGATGATTCTGTTCAATAACGCCGGAAAAACTATCGGGGCTTTTGGCCGCGATGTAGCGCGTATCCACATGAAACCGTTCGAGTACGGCCTCGCACGGCCTCGCGAGTTGCTGCACGGCGTCCATAATGACGGTTTGGTCAGCAATGCCCAGGTAGTTTAATAATGCCTCATAGGCGAACCGATGAATGCCCGTCTGATTGCCGCCCAGGTCGATCGGCACGCGGTCGGGCGTTTCATAGTTGATGGCTTTTAGCAGGCGTTCTCGCGACGACATCGTTTCTCGGCATGTTGTTTTCATAATGGTTGATTGTCGTGCTTTTGACAGCCCACCGTCAACGTTTTACGGCGACATTATGCCGTCATTTTGCGACAAGGGGTATTTGATACACATAAGCCGGTAGAAAGAAACCCGCAGGGCGCTAACGCCCTTCACTTGCATCGCGAAGATGGCAATTACCGGGCTAATCAATTGTTGAATTTGGGAAATGCGTAAAGCAGGGCGAGCGAAGAGAATGCCCGCCATTTTTGCGAGGAATTTAAGGCGGGCCTTCCCTTCGCTTGACCCGCCCTACCAAAAACTGATTAACCCTGAAAGCAATTACCCCCAGATGGCATGGCTGTGGAAAAATGTGTAAACTTAGTTTATAGAAAAAGCAAGACTCAGCAAAAACATTCTACCGACCTCTTTCCTTACCTACGACAAAATCTCACAGAGAACGGAACTTTCTATGCAGTGCCCAAATTGCGGTGGCAATTCCTTGTATAAAACAAAAACTAAGTTTGGGCCAGGCTTTGGGCAGGATGTCCTACCTGGTCTGGGACAATTCATGTCTCCCGCGAAGTTCAGCGTCGTGATGTGCAGCCAATGTGGTGTCATGCAATTTTTCGCCGAGGAAGAGGCTCGCACCAAACTCTCCGAAGCCAAAAGCTGTACCCATTGGAAGAAACTATGACATGAGAATGCCGTAAGCAACCGATCTAAAAAAGCCAATGTCCGATCACCCCGAAAATTACTTCCGCTATATCCCCGTGCGTCAGCGCGACGTGCAATGGGGGCTGTATGTCACGGGGGCAGGCTGCACGTTCATTCCACGAGGAATGGAATATCCGCCGCTAAGCCATCCCGAGCTATACCAGTTCCGCTGGGATGTTGGCCGCACGTTGCCAGAATATCAGGTGATCTATATTACGCGGGGGCAAGGCGTGTTCGAGTCGGCTCCCACCGGCACTCAGGAAATCAAATCGGGCACAATTATCTTATTGTTTCCCGGCGTTTGGCATCGCTACCGACCTCAGCCCCAAACCGGCTGGGATGAGTATTGGGTCAGTTTCAACGGCCAGATCATGGACCGGCTGGTCGAGCATAACTTTTTTTCGCCGAACCATGCCGTATTGACGACCGGTCTGCAAGATGCCGTGCTTGCGCCGTTCGAGTCGCTGCTAGAACGGTTGCGCGGCGAGCAAACCGGTTTTCCGCATTTGATAGCAGCCGATACGATGGAAATTTTGGCGGCCATTTCAGCAACGTCGGAACGCGATCCCGCGGAATTGATCGCCCAGGGACCGCAAGAGGTCGTTGCCGTGAAAGATCGAATGGTGGCCGAGGCCATGCGGTTGATATGGCAGCAAAGCCAAGGACTGATGACGGTTGACAGCTTGGCGAAACAGTTGCCGATCACGCGACGATCATTGGAGCGGCGTTTTCAGGCGGCCGTAGGGCACGGGATCCACGATGAAATCATTCGCTGTCGCGTCGAGCGTGCCAAGCGGATGCTCATTGCAACGGATTTATCATTGAAGGAAATCGCCCAGGCGGCCGGTTTTTCGAGTACCGATAATTTAGGGCGAACGTTCCGCCGTGCCTGCGGCGAAACGCCGCTGGAATATCGCCGACGCCACGACGGATCTTGAGTATGCGTTTCCGAGTGCGTCGCAAAATGGCGGCAGTTTGTCGCAAGATGCGGTTGCGGGGGGCGCATTCATGCGTCATTATAGGGGCGTCCTGCCAAGTTCATGTTTCTTCCCCGCCTAACTGTAAAAGGAATTGGCACGACTGCGGTTTCCCTCCCCCTAAAATTTTTTCCCAACACTCCGTGATGGAGACAGCCATGAACATACTCAGGCAATTTTCGACAAGATTGCTAATAACGGCTGTTGTGATTGCTCTTTTTTGCAGTTCCGCAACCGCGGCCGACCCTTACGAAATCGCAGTCTACTATTTCCCGAATTATCATGTCGATCCTCGCAATGAATCTTTGTTCGGCAAGGGCTGGAGCGAATGGATTTTGGTCCGCGAGGCAACGGCTCGTTTCCCTGGCCATTTGCAACCTAAAATGCCCGCCTGGGGTTACGAAGATGAGTCGGACAGCAAGGTGATGGCGAAGAAAATCGCCGCGGCCGCCGATCATGGCGTCACGGCATTTCTGTTCGATTGGTACTGGTACGAGGGCAAGCCTTTTCTTCAAAAACCACTGGATAACGGTTTTTTAACAGCGCCGAACCGAAGTCGCCTGAAGTTCGCCCTGATGTGGGCCAACCATGATTGGCTCGATTTCTTTCACGCCAAGGCCGGGCAGCCCATGAAATTTATCTGGCCGGGAACCGTAACGGAACAGGATTTTGAGCCCATAGTAGACCACGTCATCGAGAAGCATTTCTCGCAGCCGAACTATTGGAAAATCGACGGCAAACCATATTTTTCCCTTTTCGCTACTGCCAACTTTATCAAGGGGCTAGGCGGTGTGCCCCAAGCACGTAAAGTGCTCGACGGCTTTCGCACGAAGGTGAAGAAAGCCGGTCATCCCGGCTTGCATCTGAATATCATTCTCAGCGGAACGTCTATAAATCGCGAACAGATTATAGCACTCGGTTTCGATAGCGCCACGAGTTACAACTGGGGCATGCACCTGGATATGCCCGTTGTTCCCGCGACACCGTATCCTCCTTATGCCGAACGGGCAGCGAAGTTCTACGAAGATATTACGCGGCAATGTCCCGTGTTATACCATGTGAACGTCACGCAAGGTTACGATGCCAGCCCACGAGCAAGGCAATCTGATCCTTTGCGCAATCAGGGATATCCCTTCTGCAATGTGTTGACCGACAACACTCCAGCGGAATTTGCCAAAGCGTTGCGACGCGCCAAGGCATTTGTTGATGCCAACCCCAAATTGCCACGCATCATTACTGTTAATGCATGGAACGAATGGACCGAGGGCAGTTACCTTGAACCGGATACGCGAACCGGTATGAAATACCTGGAGTCGCTTCGCGAAGTGTTTCCTCCGCAAGACAGCAAATAAATAATAATCAAACAAATCCGAGCAATACGGCGACAGATCAACATCCACCACCATCGTGTTCTACATTGTCAATGAACCATTCCACGGCCAATTAGATTGTCATATTTGACTTGAACAGCCGTGTTTGCGGTTAAAATTTGCAATGTCGGCACCAATAGCTCCTTTACAAGCAGGAGGTTTTCCACCATGCGATATTGTTTAACAAGTGTCTTGATTAGTGTTTTATGGCTTTCGTTACACGGCATATCATTTTCCGCGCCCCAAGAGAGCCTGACTTCGCTTGAGCGGCAATTTCGCGAATTGCCCATGGAAGCCAGACGCTTGACAGGTCCGCTGTTTTGGCTGCATGGCGAGGAAAGCCGCGAACGTTTGGAAATGTATGTCGGCAAGGTGGCCGAGGGCGGCAACGGTTGTTTCACCGCCGAAAGCCGGCCGCACGTCGATTGGCTGGGCGAAGGCTGGTGGCGCGATTTGACAATCTGCCTGGACGCCGCGAAAAAACACAATTTGAAGATGTGGATCTTCGACGAGAAGTGGTGGCCCAGCCAGGGCATCGGCGGAACGGTTCCGGCGCGCTATGCCGCGAAACTGCTGAAGACCGAGTCCGTGGATCTTGAAGGACCGCGGACCTACGACGCCAAGGGTTATGCGGGCGAGCGTTATGTGGCTACATTGGCCGGTCGTTTAACGGCCGATGGCAAAATCGAGGGTAGCACCTTGCTGGATTTAGCTTCCAGCATCCACGACGGCAAGCTCTCTTGGCAGGTTCCGGCCGGCAAGTGGAAGATGATGAAATTCACATACATCCAAGCGCCAAGTTTAAGCCAAAACGGTCAGTTGAGCATCGACGGAGCGAGCCGCGATTGTGTGGATTGGTTCATTCAGAAGGTCTATCAGCCACATTTCGATCATTTCGGCGCGGATTTCGGCAAAACAATTCCAGGCTTCTTCTACGACGAACCGGAGACGCGGGGCGATTGGGGAACGGAAGTCAACCGCGTTCTGGCCGAATGGAAAGTGGATTGGAAAAAAGCCTATGCCGCGTACAAGTTTGAGTTGGCTGGCGAGGAACAGATTGCCGCACGATATCAGTATCTGGATGCTTTCGCGGAAGCCTGGGGCCGCACAATGTACGGCGGCATGACTCGCTGGTGCCATGAGCACGGCGTCAAGTCGATGGGCCATTTCATCGAGCATGGCGGCATGTATCACGACCGCGGCTTCTGCGCCGGCGATATGATGCGGCTGCAGGGCTATAGCGATATGGGCGGCATCGACGCGGTATTTTCGCAATTTATCATA
>CAZNMP010000006.1:0-17182 GCA_964573875.1 uncultured Planctomycetaceae bacterium
CTACATTCCGAGCTTCTGCACGGCATGTTACCGCCTAGGCCGGACCGGCGAGCAGTTCATGGAGTTCGCCATTCCCGGCTTCATCCAGAATATGTGTACGCCGAACGCATTGAGCACGTTGATGGAGTATCTGATCGATTACGCATCGCCCGAAACGCGCGCGGCGGGCGAAATTGCGTTGCGTGCCGAGTTGGAAAAAATTCCCGACGGCGATCGCAAACGTCAACTGCTCGACCGCTTGCAACGGATCACCGAGAAGGGCGAACGCGATTTGTATTTCTGAGAGATCACCTGTATTTCTAAGAGACCACCTGTATTTCTGAGAGACCACCTGTATTTCTGAGAGACCACCTCCCCTCTCCCGTAAGCGGGAGAGGGGCCGGGGGTGAGGGCGGTTGGAACTGCTATGCAATCGAACAGCCCTCACCCTAATCCTCTCCCAAAGAGAGAGGGGACTTCACGAAAAAACTTCTACATGGAATACCGCACGGAAACCGATCTGCTGGGGAGCCGCGATGTCCATGCCTCGGCGCTGTGGGGCATTCATACGCTGCGCGCTCGTGAAAACTTTTCCTTGGCCGGTCGGCCCGTCCATCGCCGATTGATTCATGCGTTTGGAGCGGTCAAATTAGCCGCGGCGCAAACCAATCATGAGCTTGGCCGATGGAACGACGAAACGTTTCAGGCCATCGAAATTGCATGCCGTGAAATGATCGCGGGGCAACTCGACGAGCATATCGTTGTCGATGCCTTGCAAGGCGGTGCGGGCACTTCGACCAATATGAACGTCAACGAAGTGCTGGCCAATCGGGCACTGCAGTTGCTCGGACGACCGTTGGGCGACTACAAAACGCTCGATCCGCACGACGATCTAAATCTGCATCAATCGACCAATGACACCTATCCGACCGCTTTGAAAGTGGCGGCCATTCTGTCGTTGCACGATCTCGAACGGAGCGTGGTTACGCTTTTCGAGGCATTTCAGGTGAAAGAAAAAGAGCTGGCCCAAGTCGTGAAAATCGGCAGGACCGAATTGCGAGATGCCGTGCTCGTGACGCTCGGCCGCGAGATGGCGGCCTATGCCGACGCATTGGCTCGCGACCGTTGGCGCATCTACAAGTGCGAGGAACGACTTCGCGTGGTGAACTTGGGCGGCACGGCCGTCGGCACCGGATTGGGCGCGCCGCGGCAGTATATCTTCCGCGTCGTCGAACGGCTGCGCGAAATCACGGGCCTGGGGCTCGCCAGGGCCGAAAATTTGGTCGAGGCCACGCAAAACGCGGATGCCTTTGTTGAAGTGTCGGGCATCCTACGCACGCTGGCGGTGAATCTGCTGAAAATCGCCAACGATCTGCGGCTTCTGTCTTCCGGTCCTCATGCTGGATTGGGTGAGATACGTTTGCCGGCGCGTCAGGCAGGCTCATCGATCATGCCGGGCAAGGTGAATCCCGTAATACCCGAGGCCGTGGCCCAGGCCGCGATTGCCGTACTCGGGCACGACCAGATGATCGTGCAGGCCATCGGCGGCGGCAATTTGGAACTCAGCCAATTTCTGCCTTTAGTGGCCGATAGCTTGCTGACTTCACTGGATCTTTTGACGAATGCCTGCGATATTTTCGCGAAACATTGCGTGACAGGTATCGAGGCAGACGCCGAACGATGCCGCGCGAATGTGCACAATAGCACGGCGGCGTTGACGGCTCTGGTAGATAAGATTGGCTACGAGGCCGCGGAACAATTGGCCCGCGAAGCCGCAAACAGTGGTCGAAATATTCGCGAGCTTGTGGTGCAGCGTGGAATGTTGACGGCCGAGGAGTTTGACGAGCTTACATCGCCGGAGCGGATTTGTCGGCTAGGGTCTTCGTAACTTATTCCTTGGCTTGTTTGGCCCTCGGCTTCCAGGTAGAATTTAAGAATGAAGCGATGATAAAGACTTTTGCTTAGGGGTCATCCATGCACCCTCCTTATGCCGAGCTTTTTGATTTGACGTTGCCCGAGAGACTTCAGCTTGTCGAAGATCTCTGGGATAGCATTGCCGCCGAAGCCGAGAGCTTGCCGTTATCGGATTGGCAAAAAGCGGAACTGGACCGTCGTGCAGCGGAATACCGCCAAAATCCCCAGTTGGCAGATAGCTGGGAAGAGGCTAAGAAGAGGATTCTTGCCCAGCATGGTCAATAACTTACGGATTCTCACTGCCGCTGAACGTGACGTTTCCGAGGCTTTTGCATGGTATGAAAATCGGCAACCAGGGCTCGGGTTTGATTTTTTCCGCGCCGTGGATGCTCGTCTACATTCCATTCAACGCAATCCTGAAATGAGCGGGTTTGTTGATCCTCCTTATCGCATCGCTTCCGTTCGCCGGTTTCCTTACGTGATTCTTTACACCTATCTTGACGACGCCATCACCATTTACGCGGTCTTTCACACAGCGCAAGATCCTCAAAAATGGCGAGAGCGTTTGCCCGAATAGCACGAACCTCACATGCAACCAACACCTAAAGGTCTTCGACTTCATATCGGCCTGTTCGGTCGGCGGAATGCCGGGAAGTCGTCGCTGTTGAATGCGATGACGCGGCAGGAGGTTTCGATCGTGTCGGACTTTGCGGGAACAACGACCGACCCGGTCGAAAAACCGATGGAGCTGCTGCCGTTGGGGCCCGTGCTTTGGATCGACACGGCGGGAATCGACGATGTCGGTTCACTGGGTGAAAAACGTGTGCAGAAGACGCGGCAGGTGTTCGACCGCACCGACCTGGGCATTCTCGTCGTTGACGCAGGCTGCTGGGAAAATTTTGAGGAGGGAATTTATCGCGAATTGCGTGGGCGCAACGTTCCGGTCATCGTGGCTTTCAACAAGTCGGACATTCATCGCCCGGCAGCGGATTTAGAGGAACGGCTCCGGGCATCGAAGACGCCGTTTGTGGAAACGGTGGCGTCGGAAACGCGCGGCGTGTTGGAATTGCGCGAGGCGATCATCCAGGCGGCGCCGGAGGACTTTTTGCGAGCGCCGGCCATCGTGGCCGATCTGGTTCCGCCGGGCGAAATGGCCGTGCTAGTCGTGCCGATCGACATGGAAGCACCCAAGGGGCGGTTGATCGTGCCGCAAGTGCAGACGATCCGCGATCTATTGGATGGCGACGCCTATTGCTTGGTGGTGAAGGAGCGGGAATTGCGCGACGCGCTGGCCCGGCTCAATCGTCCGCCTGCCTTGGTGGTCACCGATTCGCAGGCGTTTCTGAAAGTGTCGGCCGATACTCCGCCGAACGTGAAAATGACTTCGTTTTCGATTCTTTTCGCGCGGCAGAAGGGCGACTTGGCGCAATTCGTCGAGGGAGCGACCGCCATCGAGCAGCTTCGGCCGGGTGATCGTGTGCTGGTGGCCGAGGCGTGTGCGCATCATCCCATCGGTGATGACATCGGCCGGGTGAAGATACCGCGTTGGCTTACGCAATACGTCGGCGGCGAGTTGAAAATCGATACGACCCAAGGGCACGATTTTCCGGCAGACTTGGGCCAGTACCGCCTGGTCATCCATTGCGGGGCGTGTATGTGGAACCGCCGCGAGATGCTGACGCGGTTGATGGAGTGTCGCCGCGCGGGCGTGCCGATCACCAACTACGGCATGACGATTGCTTATACGCTCGGGATTTTCGACCGGGCGCTGGGGCCGTTTCCGGATGCGTTGGAAACGTATCGGCGAGTAGCGCGACCAAAAGCGTAAGAACCGACGTCCCCTCTGCCTTTGAGCATTGGTATCTGCACATCCTTTAGAATTCCTTAGAATCGAGGATCAATTACCAACAAAGACTCACGCAAAGGCGCAAAGGCGCTAAGATATTTCACTTAAGTTCTTTGCGTCTTCGCGCCTTTGCGTGAATTCAGAGTTGTGTAGATACCAATGGCCTTTGAGAGAGGGTTAGGGTGAGAGCAGTTCGGCGAGAACAGCCTGGATTTCTTGGCAGCTCAAACCGCCCTCACCCCCGGCCCCTCTCCCGCTTGCGGGAGAGGGGAGGGATGTGTTGTGGCCGCGCTCCCGAAAAATGGGAGAGGGGAGGGATGTAAGACTTACTTCCACTGGTCGATCAATTTGCGGACGTTGTCGCGGTTGAAGTCTTTCGGCTGCGGTTTGTCTAAACCGGTTTCCAGTTCTTCGAAGGTGGGATTCTTCGAGGGAACGCCCGTAGCTGGAATATCGAGCTTGGCGACCCAGGCGATGCCGTTCAGTACGATGGTGCGGTAGTTATGGTTGGCCCAAGCCCAATGCGTGTGGCCGCCGGTGAAGCCGAAACCGCGACCGCCGTCTGCCCGTTCGCGTGCCCAGGCTAAGTGTTCCGGCTTGCCTTTGTCGGCACGAACGGTGGGATTGCCGCTGTAGGGACCGTCTTGGCCCTGCCGGGTGTTGTCGGGCGGAACGGCCGTCAGGATCGGCGTGACGCCTTGCATGTTGTCCTGGAATCGCATGTGGTAGTACCATTCATCGACGATCGAGAACGGTTTGACGCCTCGCGCGATCGGATGATCGGGCAACGTCTTGAACTCGGCGACCCAAAACGGATTGACCGACCAAAACTGCTCGAAATAACCGCCGATCCAATCTTTCAACAAGTCGCCGGCATTCCCCTTCGGAATGTCAACCGCATAATGGATGCAGGCCAGGCCGACCCCCTGCTTCATGAGCTTGTCGATTTCAGCCATGTGCGGGATCATCGGGTTTCCGCCGCCGCCGTCCGAGAACAGGACGATGGCGTCGGCGCCGTCGAAGATTTTGGAATCCTTCGGCCAGCCGTTACGGTGAACGACGGTTTCGAGGCCGGGAAAGGCTCCTTTCAGATCCTTCGCCCAAAGATCGCAGGCGGCGGCATATTCGTGATCGGCGTAGCCATGGCTAGGTCCGCCCGCTACGAACGCAATTTTTTTTTTCGCCGAGTCGCCCTTCATCTGGTTGACCGGCGGCGGCAACTGTTTGAGCCGAATGTTGCGCAATTGCACTTTCATCGGCGGGCCGGCGTGAACTTGGAACGCCAAGATGCCGCTCATGCGTCGCGCCTGGGGATCGTTGTCGGTGATGTCGCTCATCAACTGGCCGTTGATGTATTGCTGCAGGTGGTTGCCTTTCGCAATGATGTGATATTCGTTCCAATCGTTCTTCTTGATCTTCTTCTGCAGGTCGGCCGATTCGCCGATCTTGCCAGTGACTTGCGGTTTGTGATCTTCGCCGACGGCGACCTTCTCGCCGCGTTGGGCGACGATGCCGCGGCCGCGCTCTTCGTAGAGGATGCCGGTGTAGGTGTCGCCGCCATCCATGTCGGCCTGATAACCGCCGACAACCCATTTGCCCCAGTCCTTCGGTTCTTCACGGCTGCGATACTGGATGCCGGAATTGGCGAAGCCGGGGACTGGCATGCGGAATTCAGCCTTGAGTTCAAAATCGGCGACTTGCCCGCCGCGCCAAATCAAAAAGGTGTTGCCTTGCGTGGGATTCGCGGCCGTAGTTTCACCGGTGATGCAACCGTCTTGGACGCTCCAAAACTTCGGATTGCCGTCCCAGCCGTCGAGCGTTTTGCCGTCGAAGATCGGCTTGAAGTCGTCTTGGGCCAGTGCGGCTTGGACCGTGATCAAAACGGCCATCGAACAAACGAAAGAAGCGAATCGCTGCATGGTCGGTTTCTCCTGAAAAAAACCGTAAGGGGGAAGGAAGGTTTGGTATCGGCGGGGGCGGCCATACGACCGCCAACAACATGGGTAGTATAGCGTAGTTGGAACTGGATTGCAAACCGGGCCCATGATAAGGGCAGGAGGACTGCAAAGGTGCAATTCTTGTCATTCTGAGCGTAGCGAAGAATCTCGTCTACCGCAGCTAACTATCTATGTATCATTGAGATCCTTCGCTACGCTCAGGATGACATTTTCTCATTCCGCCGAACTCTACAAATCTCCTGATCATGAGGGAATCGTGCGATCTATTTGGCCGACTCGATGGCGGCGGCGCGGACGAAATCGGATAATCCACTAAACCCTTTTCGTTTCGCGGTGGCCTCGAGCAGCACTTTTTCTTCCGAGGTGAGTCGAACATTCACCTGGGCCGTCCGCGTGCCTTCGCGTGCCGGCGTCGGAGGTCGCTGGCCCTCTTCGAGCAAATAGGCCACCCAACCGCAAAAAGCCTCGCGGGTATTCTCGACGCACTGGCTGACGGTCTTGCCGTCGCCGTGGATGTTGGGCAACTCCAATCCCCGACCATACCAGTGCCCGTCCTCGAAGGACAAAATGACTTGGTATTGTTGCGCAAGTTTCAGAGCCTCGGCCGCTATGCGGGAATCAAACGGCCGATCAATCGCCTTGGCAGACTTTTTCGACTTGGCGGACATAATACGGTTTCACTTTTCCGTGATGCACGGGAATGGAAAAAGGTTCCGCAGCCGGTTTGGTGAAATGTGATGGGAGCCGCTGATCCGAACCAACTGGTATCCGGCCCGCTTCAACATTTTTTGACTTCAGAGAATGGCTTCTCGGATGCCATAATGCAGTATACTCTAGGCTATACAATTTTAAGCCCGCTTGTCTGTCTTGCCAATGGCGGCTCAATCGCGACTTTGCTCTTTTGTCGGTGAAAGGGGAAGATCGGTAATCTACTCACTGTAGTTATTTTCGTTTCATTAGCCCCAGGCAACTGCTACCGCACCTGCCCGATGGAAACGAGCAACATCAGCAGTATCGGTATGCACAGGTACACCAGCACTTGGAGAAACCTGTAGAAGATTTCGTTACCTTCGCCCGCTGTTTTCTTCAGTGTGACGTCGACGCCACAAGCTAACAAAGCTGTCTTTTGCCAACACCACGCCGAAAAACTGCGGATTCTTGCACAAATCACTTCTGTATGCAGGCACAACTCCTTGTCTTTCTTCGATTCCTGCTCACCCAACCCATGCTGAAAATCGGCTTCTCTCCATTCTCGCACGAGTTGAGCACCACTGATTCCCCCTTGTTTTCCTCCAAATGACCGCCTGATAGATATTCTGCCTTCTGGTTCGCCATAACGCACTGCACACAGACTGTCCACTCCTAGATCTGCAAGCAAATCTTCATCAGTGGCCATCACCTCATCGATGTATTCCTTAACCGACTCGTCGCTTACCCCTGGTTTTGCCACAAGAATCAAAATGTTTGCCCCAATAGTCGGCCGGTCTGGCTTGCCTCCCGTGAGTGCCGTTAAGTATGCACCGTAGCGATATCCTTTCTGCTGCCTCTCCACAACTTCCGTGGCAAGACCTGCCGAAAGGTGCCCTAGTTGGTCGCCATTACATCGGCATACCGCAATGGCATTTGCATCAACGGGATTGTCATCCTCATGTATAAGTTCCAGTCTCTCAAAACACTCACAATCAGTAAGAATCTTTTGCCTGTCTGAACCATCTGCATTTTGGTGTGTAACGCCAACAACCTTTGAGAAGAAATGCCATACACCGCGTCCCTGCACTTCACTGTGTGCAATCTCATTAGTTGCGGTACCATCACGCATTATTTGCAGACAATTTTGGCAAAGCCATTGCATCTTCACTATGTCAGTTTGGCCGCAACCATCGCAGATTCCTTCTGGGTCTTGCTTGCCCACGATCAGGCCCTTTCTTGAAACTCTTGGGTGTAAGAGCGTTCGCAGTTTTTAGGGAAATTCTGCGGTTGACGAAGTGCAATCTGCCCAGAACCACACAAAGACCGAACACTAAACCAGGCTTTTTCGATCAACAGCCCTCACCCTAACCCTCTCCCAATGGGAGAGGGGACTTTTTTTGAACAGCGAGGAGCTTTTCTTTCTTATCCCACCAAAATGACGACCAGCCGTTTCGGCCCGTGGACGCCGAGGATGAGGATTTTTTCGATGTCGGCCGTGCGGCTGGGACCGGTGACGATCACGAACTCGCCGCGCTGGGCGGGATCGGCAACGCGGGGCGCAATGGCGGCCCAGGCTGCAGGCAAGTGCTCGAACAACTGGCCGACTTTGGCAATGATGACACAGGCCGGAGGCAAATAGCAGAGCAGCCGGTCTTGGGCGTTGGGACAAGCAATCATACAGGAGCCGGTGTCGGCCAGCAGCACGTCGGGCTCGATCACGCTGGCCGACAGTTCGGCCATCGGCTTGGGTTGCCAATCGGCAGCCGCCCAACGGACGACGCCTTCGGGCAGATCGCCAACGACTTCACGCACGGCGGGGCGATCCATCGCGCCGAGCGAAGTCCACTGCGCTTTGGCCGTCAATTCGGCCAGATGACGCCGGGCGTCTTCCATCGTGGCGCAACGAATCACTTCGCCTTGGACCGCCGTCAGCTCGGCGGTGAATTGCTCGGCCATCGCGATGGGCGAGGGATTCTTACGCGGCCAGACCTCGGGCACGGGCGGCTTTGCCACTTGCGGGCCCTTGCTGATTTCGTTACGCACACGCTGCAAAATCGTATCGCGACTGCTCATCATACTCTCGATTTCGGTTCAAACTTGTTTTGACTCGACGACTATCCCAAAACATAAAAACAAGTCCCCTCTCCCTCCGGGAGAGGGCTAGGGTGAGGGCTGTTTGTTCAAAATATCACGCTTTCGATTTCGGTTCGTATTTATCTTTGTTGTTGCGCCACCAACTGTGGAAGTCGGGGCCCGGGACTTTGGGCAACTCGCGGCCGCGGGTCCACGCGCCGAGTTTGTCGGGGTGCCACGGCAAGAACTTGGCCATGCTGACGCCGATCCGCACGGCGGTCATGGCGAGCTTGTAGCGCAAGGGTCCGCCCATGAACCACGCGAATGCCTGCCAGGTAACCCGCTCGTACAGCGAGTTCATCGACGAAGGCTCGTTGGCCGCCCGATCGCGCAGATGTATGAGTTGATGGGGGATGTCGATCTTCACCGGGCAGGCTTCGCTGCACGCCCCGCACAACGACGAGGCAAACGGCAGTTTGGCGGCCACGGGCAGGCCGAGCAGGTGCGGCGTGAGGATCGAGCCGATGGGACCGGGATAGACCCAGCCGTAGGCCCAACCGCCCACGCGGCGATAGACCGGGCAGTTGTTCATACACGCGCCGCAACGAATGCAATGCAGCGCCGACCACGATGCACGATCCTTCAACACGTTGCTCCGCCCATTGTCCAACAGAATGACATACAGCTTTTTGCCGGGCGTAACGCCGTGGATCAAGTGAGTATAGCTGGTCAACTTCTGACCGGTGCCGCTGCGGGGCAGCAAATTCAGGAACAACGGCAGATACTCGACCGACGGCAACATCTTTTCGATGCCGATCAATGCCACGTGGACCGGCGGAGTGGCCGTCGATAGGCCGGCGTTGCCTTCGTTTTCGATGACGGTGATCGTGCCGGTATCGGCAAGGGCGAAATTGCACCCCGATATGCCCATCTCAGCCTTGAGATACTCTTCGCGAAGGTGCCGGCGTGCAATGTCCGTCAGATGGCGATGCTCGGCGCTAAAGGGCTCGCCCAGTTTTTCGGCGAACAGGTGGCCGACGTCGGCGGCCGACATGTGGATGGCGGGGGTAACAATATGCACGGGCCGCTGCTTGCCAATTGGACGATATACTCGCCGAGGTCGGTTTCGACGGCGCGGATGCCCGCTTGCTCCAAGACGTGGTTCAGCTCCATTTCCTCGCTGACCATCGACTTGGATTTGACCACGCTTTTGACGTTATGCTCGCGGGCGATATTCAGGATATGCTGGTTCGCCTCGGCGGCGTCTTTTGCCCAAAGGACGGTAGCGCCGCGGGCGGTGATTTTTTGCTCGAACTCGACCAGGAGCTTATCGAGGTTGGCGATGGCAAATTCTTTCACCTGATGGGCGGCTTCGCGCCAGTCCTGAAAATAGGGGATGGCGTCGGTCACCGATCGGTTGTGTTTGGCCGACCGTTCGGCCGTTTCGCCCAACGATTTCGGGGCGCACGGCTCCGCAAGGCCCTTCGTTTGACTCGTGATGAATTCAGCGCCGGCCATGTGGATTTGTTCGGTAGACATCGCAAAGGGATTAGGGATTGGGGATTAGAAATACGAAAATCCGATCTACACCTGCAACGTTAAAATTTCTTTCACTTCCTTTTCAACGATATCGCCGTGCTCGCCGAGCTTCATGCCGCGTTGGGCGATGCGGCCGGCGACGAGGCCGACGGCCTCGGGCGGAATCTTATAGTCGGCAAGCCGCGTGCCGACGCCCAAGGACTGGAAGAACTGTTCGGTTTTAGCGATGCCTTGCTCGATGCGGGCGTCTTCGTCGCCGTCGCAAAGCCCCCAAACGCGCTCGGCGTATTGGAGCAACTTGGCCCGCTTGCGCTGTTTTTCATGCCGAAGCACGCCAGGCAACACGATGGCCAACGATTGCGCATGATCGACGCCGTAGAGGGCCGTCAGCTCGTGGCCGATCATGTGGGTAGCCCAATCTTGCGGAACGCCACAGCCGATCAGGCCGTTCAAGGCCTGGGTGGCACACCACATCACATTGGCGCGAATATCGTAGTTCGCCGGCTCGCTGAGCACCTTCGGGCCTTCTTCCACAAGCGTCTGCAAAATAGCTTCGGCCTGACGATCTTGAAGCGGGGCATTGGCCGGATAGGTCAAATACTGCTCGGTCGTGTGAACCCACGCATCCACAATGCCGTTGGCCGTCTGACGCGGCGGCAGGCTGAAGGTTGTTTCGGGATCGAGGATCGAAAACTGCGGGCAGTATTGCGGGGCGGCGAAAAACAGTTTGTCTTTGGTCGTGGCGCGTGTGATGACCGAGCCGCCGTTCATTTCAGAGCCCGTGGCCGGAATGGTCAACACGCAGCCCAAGGGCAGCGGATTGGCCGGGATGAGAGACCAATTGGTCATGATGTCCCAGGGGTCGCGGCCCTTGAAAACAACGGCTGCGGCAATGAACTTCGAGGCGTCGATCACGGAACCGCCGCCGACAGCCAACAGGTAATCGAGCCCTTCGGTCTGAATAAGTTCGACCGCCTTCATGCAGGTTTCGTAGTGCGGATTCGGCTCGATGCCGCCGAATTCGACGATCTTGCGCCCTTTAAGGGCAGCCATCACCTGATCGTAAACGCCGTTGCGCTTGATCGAGCCGCCGCCGTAGACCATCAACGGCTTGGCATCGGCCGGGAGCAGCTTGGGCAGCTCGGCAATCGAGCCGCGACCGAATACAACCTTCGTCGGGCAGTGGTAGGTAAAGTTGAACATGGGCTTACTCCCTTGAGAACTAAACGAAAAACGCTTTTCGTTAGTTATCCTTCCAACCGGAGACCAGCACGTCGGCGATGTGGGTCGTGCGAATGTGGCGCGTTTCGGGATTGCGCTGCAACAGGCCGCCGATGTGCATCAGGCAACTGATGTCGTTCGACACAACCACCTCCGCGCCGCTGCGGACGATGTTTTGCACCTTGGTGCCGCCCATTGCCAGCGAGGTGCCCGGCATTTTGACGCTGAACGTGCCGCCGAAGCCGCAGCATTCCTCGATGTTGGGCAATTCGCAGTAGGTGACGCCGCGAACGTTCTTCAGCAACGTCATCGGCGGATCGACCACGCCAAGCTCGCGCCGGCCGTGGCAGCCGATGTGCATCGTGCATTTATGCGGGAAGGTGGCCTCGGTGTCGGTGACGCCGAGCATGTCGTGAAGGAACTCGGTCAGCTCGATCACCCGGCGGCCGATGCCCACGATGCGAGGATCGGGATCGGCATGGCCGAAGAACACACGGCACATTGCCGTGCAAGAGCCCGAGGGGCAAACGATCCAACGATACGGCTCGAAGACATCGCAAAAATGGTGGATCACCCTGCGTGCTTCGTCCCAATAGCCCGAGTTGAACGCGGGCTGCCCGCAACACGTTTGCTCGGGCGGATAGACGCAGGGCACACCGTATCGCTTCAGCAGGCGGGCGGTGGCCTGCGCGATCGAAGGAAAAAATTGGTCGATATAGCAGGGGATGAACAAAGCCACTGGTTCGCCCGGTTGATAGGGCGGGTCATCCTGCCGTGGTGCAACAGTCTTGGCGGGTTGAGTCATCGGTCTAATCGAACAAAACGAGGAGGGGGGTAAAACCAATATCATATACTATCTGCTTAGGCGTTGAACAGAGGCGCGACCAAGCCATTGGCCCCCAATCTGCACTTCCCAGAGGGGCTCCGCATGTCCAATCCCACCTATCCGAAAACCGAATTGAGATGCTGGCACCCCCAGGCAAAAGAACGTACAATACAAACGAGGGGTAACGAAGGAATCGCCACAATGATTAGCTGTCTACTGCTGATTGGAGGTTTGCTGGCAGGGCAGACCGCCGCAATGCCCGACGAGGCCTTAAAAACCGACGTTCGGCGGCTCGTGCGTCAACTCGACGCCCCGCAATTGGCCCAGCGCGAGGCGGCGGAAGCCGAACTGCTTAAACGCGGGCCGACGATTCTTGGATTGCTGCCAACAGACGGGCAGGCGGCGTCGGCCGAGGTTCAGCAACGCCTGGGGCGCATCCGCCAGCGCCTGCAACTGGCGGCGGCCGATAGCACCGCGCGGGCGTCATTAATTACCCTGCAAGCTGACAATTTACCGCTTTCCCAAATCCTGTCAGCCTTTCAACAGCAGTCGGGCAACTCGATTACCGACTACCGCCGGCAATTCAGCCAGCCCGTGACCGACCCCAAGCTCACGATCCAATTCGATAAAACGCCGTTCTGGCCGGCCTTGGATAAATTACTCGATCAAGCCGGAATGACGCTTTATCCTTATGGCAAGCCGCACACGCTGAGCGTCGTCGCCGTTTTGGGCAATAAAGAACTTCCTCGGTTCGGACGGGCAAGTTACAGCGGCCCCTTCCGGTTCGAGGCCGTCTGGGTTCGGGCTCACCGTAATTTAGCCAAAGCCGACGATCGGGCGCTGGTGGTAACGATCAACGCCGCCTGGGAACCTCGGCTGCAAATCATCGCCCTTTTAGACCGCGCCGCGGATATTCGGGCCGAAGACGACCGCGGACGTCCGATACCGGTTTGGAACAATTCGGTGCAAAACGAAATACCCGTGAGCATGAGCGGCGCCACGGGCGAGCCGGGCAAGTCGAACTCAGCAATGGTCCCGTTGGAACCAATGTTTCGACTGCCGCCGCGCGATGCTCTGAAAATCGCCAGCCTCAAAGGAAAGCTACAAGCCACGATTGCGGGCAAAACCGAAACGTTTCGCTTCGGCGAGTTGGGGCGCGCCAACAATGTCGAGCAACGTATTGCCGGCGTTACGGTCAGCGTCGAGCAGGTCCGGAAAAGCGGCGTGGCGTGGGAAGTGCGGATGCGGGCACGTTTCGACAACGCAGGCGATGCATTGGCCTCGCATCGCCAATGGATCTTCGACAACAAAGCCTATCTAGAAGGGACCGACAAGAAGTCTATCCGATTCGATTCCTACGAAACCACCTTGCAAACCAAAAATGAGGTGGGAATTGCGTATTTCTTCAAAACAGACCGGCCGCTGGATGAGCTGACATTCGTCTATCAAACGCCGGGCGCCATTATCAACGACAGCTTCACGTATGAACTGAAAGACATACCGCTGCCGTAAATTTTACGCGGCCGAACGTTTCGCGGCGTAGAGATAAGGGTTCATCGTCGGATCATTGTACATTTTGAATTGGCGATAAACCTTCAGCCGTTTTCGGCCGGCAAAAATATCGTCGAGCAATTGGCGCAGCGAATTAGAGAGATCGCGGTGCTGCTCGTGGAGAATTTCGAGCCGAGCCTTGGCCTTGGCGATGTGTTCGTCGGTCGCGTCCTCGCGGCACGCCTGCTCTTCCATGTGATAAAGACGCAAGGCAACGATCGATAGCCGATCAATGACGCTGCCCGGCGTTTCGGTGTTCAACCGCGCATCGGGCTGAGGCGTCACGCCCTCGGCGGCCAACTGCTCGATCAAGGCGTCGTCCAAACGCTCGATCAAGTCGTTGCGCTGTTGGTTCAGGCGGTCGATGGCTCGCTTCACGGCGGCCAAGTCGGCATTGCTCACATCAGGGCTTCGGGCGATGTCTTCTTGGTGCCAAAGCCGGAAATTTTGCTGGTGCTGGAGGCAGACAACGCTCAAAAACCCCTCATAGGAGTTGTCGATCTCCTGCGAATGCCAACAGGCCACGGTCGTTTCATGCAGGTCGAGAATGGCTCGAACGTCAATCATGGGCTCCATCCCTATTACAAAGAGCGCAGTAATTTCCTATGGTCAAATACAAAGGTCGCAGTAATTTTCTATGGTCAAAATAGATAAACTGTGAAAATTGATAACCTGTGAAGCGGGCGGGCTTGCCCGCCGTGTTTCTTGGCCAGTTGCATACCATCGTCATAGTTTTCGGTAGGGCGGGTCAAGCGAAGCGACGGCCCGCCTACGTTTTTCCAAAGTCAACAATTGATTGGGCCCCGCATACAAATACGGTCTTGGTAGCTGCCAAAGGCCACGCTATGATAGCGGCGGTAGGATAGCGATCTCGGGAATATGCGGCAAGATGAAAAACCGATGAATACCCCCCCTCCGAAACGGCGATTTCTGCGTCGCGTGCTCGTGTTGGCCGCAATTCTTGGACTTGGCGGTGCGGCGGTCATCGCCCGGCTGTTTCTAAACGATCACGGAACGAACGATATGGCCGCCGCAGAACAGTCGGCCTTTCAATTAAACGATATTCCGTTCAACGGCGCTCGGGCGTATGAGTATCTGAAGCAGCTTTGCGCGATTGGACCGCGGCCGAGCGGTTCGGCGGGCATGGAGCAGCAGCAAAAACTATTGGCCGAGCATTTCAAAAAACTCGGCGGCGTTGTCGAGTTCCAGCAGTTTCGCGTCCGGCATCCCCAAGACGGTTCGGCCGTGCCGATGACGAATATCTTGGTTCACTGGCAGCCGGAAACCAAGGAACGGATTTTATTGTGCGCTCATTACGATACCCTCCCGTTCCCCATGATGGACCGCGAAAATCCCCAGGGTATTTTCGTCGGGGCGAACGACAACGCAGGCGGTGTGGCGATTCTAATGGAGTTGGCCCACGATATTCCCGGGCTGAAACTGCCGCTGGGCATCGACTTTCTGCTCCTAGACGGCGAGGAATTCCGGTTTAGCGAGCAGGACCGTTTCTTTCTGGGGTCGGAGTATTTCGCTCGGGATTACGTGAAAAACAAGCCGGGTTATCGCTATCGTTGGGGCGTGCTGCTCGACATGGTCAGCGATGCGGATTTGCAACTCTATCAGGAGCGGAACAGCCTTTGGTGGAAAGACACGCGGCCGCTGGTCAAGGATATTTGGGACACGGCCGCCCGGCTGGGCGTCAAAGAGTTTATCCCGAAGCCGAAACATGAGCTGAGCGACGATCACTTGATGCTGCACGATATCGGAAAGATTCCCTGCATCGACATTATCGACTTTGACTATCCCGCTTGGCATACGCAAAACGATACGCCCGCGCAATGCTCGCCGTTGAGCATGGCCAAAGTCGGTTGGGTGTTGGAGGAATGGTTGAAAACCGTAAAGTAAAATAGGGATTAGAGAGTAGGGATTGGGGATTAGAAATTTGCCCATCCCCGACATCTAGTCCCTAATCCCCAATCCCTACTCTCTAATCCCTATCCGCCCATGGACAACGTTTCCGTCACTATCGTTTCGATCGTTTTGCTGCTGTCCTCCATAGGACTGCTGTTTTCGCACGTGCACACTTGGCGGGCATATCAGGAGCACTCGCACGACGAAGAGGATTACGACTACCGGCGGCGGCAGTATCGTCGCCGCATGCAGACCAGTGCCATGCTCGGAGTGATGGCAATCGCAATGCCGCTCGGATGTTTTCTGACCGAATGGATCCGCTCAGGCTTATTTGCCGCTCTTTATTGGTGCGGCGTTATGGGCATCGCCTGCTGGATCGGCCTATTGGCCCTCGTCGATATCTGGGCAACCAAGCACCATTTCGGCCGGCTCCGACATGGCTGCATCGTCGCACAGGCAAAACTTCAGCATGAGATTGATCGGATCAAGGCGGAGGAGGAGCAGAAAGAGAAGAGAGAACATGGGTGAGCGACAGAGGAACGAGGCCCAGTGTACTCGGGCGGCCCCGCATCGCAAGGTCTTGCGTCTTGCCGTTCAGGCTTGGTATTCGGCCTGCATTTGTATAGCTAATTCTGGATTGTCCTGGAAAAAGCAGATTGCCTAAGGACTAATTATCTTTCCTAGTGGAGTATAAGTGACGTCGATGGCTGAATCGCCTTTACAACCGTGGCAATCGTTTAAATTTGGACGCTGGGCATGTAAGTTAGTTGCATGCGTCCTCGTTATTGTCTTGCTGCCAACAATCTGTTCCTTCTTGTTTAGTGGAAGCGAAACTGAACAGGAAGAACTATTGATCGGAGATCAGTTAGTAAAGGTCACGATAAAAACTTCGTTTCGGCGAGGTTTGGGCATGGACCACACGGGAATCTCAATCGGAAGGGACTACTATAAATACAAGGTTACTTTGGATTTTTCTGACAGCAAGTCGATTACCTTTCGCACAGAAGCCAAGCCTAGAGCGATTTGGCTTTTGAATGGCCAACTCTATTTTGTTGGGCGAGGACCGGAGGGATATCTTACGGCAAGGTTGGAATCCGATGGAACACTTCTGCCAATATCAAGGAAAGACTTGCCTCCCGGACCACGCCCCTGGAATTTTGGGCAACGCACAAAAGAGCAGCAACAAGCAGACGAAGACTTTTATCAATCACTTGGACGATAAGCAGGGCCAAAGGGGACATTCTACTTTCCCCCTTATTCCCAAGCTTCAGCTTGGAACCACACTCCCAGAAAGCGCTGCTTCTAAAATCGCGAACAGAATGAGAGACCGTTGAAGCAGACTTTTGAGGATTGGCGTTCCGAAGCTAGAGATTCGGAACGGGCAGTTGAAGAAAAACTTATGGGGCACGGAAACAAAAAAACCCTTGAAAACAAGGGCTGTTAAGCTGGGGAACAAGGATTTGAACCTTGACTAAGTGATCCAGAGTCACTTGTGCTGCCGTTACACTATTCCCCAGTATATTGCTGCAAGCCGTTGCCCCGCAAGGACTTGCGTTCGTGCCGCAGCAAGCGATTCTGCTTTATTCTAACAAACCCATTTCGCCCTGCCAAGCCAAACGGGGCAAAACCCTCGCGCATTGTCACGTTTTACAAGCACCGATATGATACAAACCA
>CAZNMP010000007.1:0-16911 GCA_964573875.1 uncultured Planctomycetaceae bacterium
ACCAGCCGAACTTAGGCGGTCTCGGCGGGTTCGATATCAAGGGCATCGGTTCCGGTCCCGCGGTGAAGGGCAAGGGCGGCGTCGGCGTCGGCGTCGGCACCGGCACGCATCCCGGCAGCGGCGGCGACGGCTGGGGATTCGGCGGCCGCGGCACAGGCCATCGCAAGGCCATGCTCGGCAGCGGCGGCGGAACACGTCAATCGGAACGTGCCGTGGCGGCTGCTTTGAACTGGATTGCTCGGCACCAATCGCCCGACGGCAGTTGGGGGTTGACGGCCATCAAGTCGCGCTGCAAAGACGCCAGTTGCACGAACGAGGCGGCGGGCGAGCGCCCTGCGGGCGGTACGGCCTTGGCCTTGCTGCCGTTCTTCGCCGCGGGCCAAACCCACGAATCGCGTGGTCGGTATAAGCAAACGATCTATGCCGGCATTTCCTATCTGGTGAAAAACCAGAAAAAGGACGGCGATTTACGCATCGGCACCGGGGCCCAAATGTACGACCACGGCTTGGCGGCAATCGCCTTGTGCGAATGCTACGGCATGACCGGCGACAAGCTCGTCGGCCGTGCGGCACAATCGGCGTTGAAGTTTATCGAGCAGGCTCAAGACCCGGCGGGCGGCGGTTGGCGCTATGAACCGCGTCAGGCGGGCGATACGTCGGTCGTCGGCTGGCAGCTTATGGCGCTCAAGAGCGGTATGATGGCCTATTTGACCGTCAATCCAGCCGTGTTTGAGAAAGCCAAGATGTTCCTCAAGTCGGTATCCTCGGGATCCACAGGCAGCATGGGCTTCGGCGGCACATTCGGTTACGACAAGCCGGGTGCTACGCCCACGTTGACGGCGGTGGGTTTGTTATGCTGCCAGTACATGGGATTGCCGCGCACCGATCCGGCGATGATCGAAGGCACGGCCATGATCATGGCCAACCAGCCGAGCAATCCCGTGAACAACATTTATTATGGTTATTACGCGACCCAGGTGATGCACAACCAACCGGGGCCCGACTGGGACACCTGGAACCGGAAGATGCGCAACGCCTTGATCAATTCGCAATGCAAGGAAAATAGTTGTGCGGCTGGAAGCTGGGATCCGAAAAACGACGCCTGGGGTAAATCCGGCGGCCGATTGATGGTGACCAGCTTGTCGGCGCTGACACTTGAGGTATACTACCGCTACTTGCCGTTGTACAAGCTCGACAAGGAAGGTGGCGCCGGTGCCGCAGAGAAACCGGCTGAGAAACCAGCGGCACAACCGGCAGCCAAGCCGGCTGATGCCAAACCGGCGGCACAACCGCCTGCGGCCAAGCCGGCCGATGCCAAACCCGCGGCACAACCGCCGGCACCGCCCGCGGCCAAACCCGCGGACAAGCCGGCCGAGGCGAAACCCGCGAAATAGTATTGGTTAATTATGCGGAATAAGCTTGTAGAGGGTGGCGCGGGCGAGTGAAACTTGCCTGGGCCACTCTGCTTTTCCGCAAGGAATGCTAAGGGACAGAATCTCGAACAACGCACCCTCCGCCCCTCGATGATGGAATGGGGCGAGAGGGTGAATCGTCTTGATGCAAGGCGGAACCTGTATCATGAAATGCGTACACTTTCAGGCAGTTCTCTTTTCACTGCTTTTTGCCCTTCTTGTTTCCGGGGTTGCCAATGCTCAGGAGCAGCCGCTTCAATTCGTTCATGCCTTGCAGGAAAAAGGCTACGGCGACATTGCGGTCGATTATCTCAAGATACTCACCAAACGGGATGATCTGCCGAAAGAGGTGCGCGACGTTTTAGATCTTGAAATGTCGAAAAGTTTGAAGTCGGCCGCCAGTTCGGCCTTCGACGCCAAGGAATACGACGCCCTGATGAAGGAATCGCAGGAATACCTGGCGAAGTTCATCAAGGAAAAGCCGAACCATCCCGATGCGATGATTGCCATGGCCTCCTGGGGCGATTTCTTGCTGAAGCAATCGCTCGAGACGCTTCGGCAAGCAAAAGCGATGGCCAACAAGCCCAAGGAGAAGGAGCAATACGAGAAGACATTGACCGAAGCTCGGACCGGCATTGCCGACGCCAAGAGCAAGTTCGAGCAAGCCCGCAAGAAATTCAAAGAGCGGCTCGACGCGATGCCCCCGGCTCCCAAACAAACGACACGGCGCGGCGCCGCTGCCCGCAACCCGGCTGCTGAAGCTCGCGCGCAGATGCTTTCCTATCTGAACGAAGCAGACTTCCAACTTGCCTTGATCGAATACTATCTGGCCCAAACATACTCGGATCCGAAGAATGCCGATCGAGTGGCTGGTTTGAAGAAGGCCGCCAAGATGTTCGACGACATTTATCAGCCGAATCGCGGTTCGATCACGGGTCTTTACGCCCACATGTGGCATGGCAAGACATCGGAAGAGCTTGGCGACGATCAGACGGCCCTGGACATCTACGATGAGGTGTTGGCCAATGCTCCCGCACCGGAGGAGCGCGGGGCGGAGACCGGGTTAGAGCCGCTTTTTACGCAAGTCGAGCATTTCCGTTTCATTATCATCGGGAAAGACAAAAAGAAGCAGAAAGAGTACCTCGGCGAAGCGTCCAACTGGTTGAAAGACTACAAGCGTTGGAAGCAGACCGAGGGCTACCAAGGCATCGCATTGGACGTCGCCAAGGCCACGCTTGCCTATTGCGAGAAATTGGAACCCTCGCAGTCCAAAAAACTGCTGGGCGAAGTTTACAAGGCCGTCAGCGAATGCTCCAGGATCCGAAGCCCCTACCAACCCGAATTCCTTGCATTGCGAAGGGAATTGCTCCAGAAACGCGGCGATAGCAGCGAAGAAGCCAACACGTTCGAGGATTGCGTCGCGGCCGGCGATGAATATGTCAAGGAATCGGATTGGGCGAAGGCCGTGGAGTGTTATTTAAAGGGAATTGAGATCGCCGAAAGGAAGAAAACCACGAAGAAAGCGGATGTCGATGCGGTGCGCGAGGCCATGGGCCGCGTCCAATTCATGATCGCCCGCGATTTGTTCAACAAGGGGAAACTGACCGAGTGCATCGACATGGTCAAGAAGATCGTCGTCGATGGCGATGGCAAAGTAAAGAAAGACAGTGCGGCGGCCGCGTCGGCATCGGCGTTGGGCGTAACCGCGGCGTTGAACATTTACGTGGGATTGGCGGATCCCAAGGCGAATTCGCCTGCCGAGAAAATCAAGGCGGCCCTGGATGTATTGACCGGCGTTGCCGAATTCACGATCAAGAATTGGCCCGACCGACCCGAGGCGGATGACGCCCGCATTGCATTGGCGCAGGCGAAAATCGTCGTGGATGAAACTCGTGATGCGGTCAAAATTCTCGTGCGCGTCAATCCGAAATCCGAGCGTTACTCATCGGCGATGTATCTGGCGGGGTTGAACTCATGGCGGCTTTGCATTATCGAGCGGGCCAAACAGAAGGGCGAGCCGGATAAGAAACAGATCGCCGAGGATCGCGCCAGGGCCGTGGAATGTCTCAGTGCGGCCTTGGAGATTTTCAAGAAGCAATTCGAGGCCGGCAAGCCGTTGCCGAAGTACATGCTTGAAACGCAACTTCTTTTGGCCGAAATCCGCCAGGACGGCGGCGAGTCGAAAGAAGCAGTTGAATTGTATCAGCCGCTGGTGGATATGGCGAAGGCCGATAAACAGAAGCTTACGTTTGATGCGAATACGATGCGGATCTTTCTTGGCGCGGTCCGGGCGTATTCGTCGTTGGATAAGTTGGATAAGGCCGGCGAAGTCGGCTCGCTGTTGATCGAGCTTGGCCCCGATACGCCGGAAATTAATGATTCGTTGATGCGTTTTGCCAGATTGTTGAACGTGGAACGCCAAAAGGCCGACGCCGCCGTGACGGAGGCCGAAGCCGGCAACGAGCCGGGAGCGTTGGATGCCGCCAAAACCAAACTGGGGGCGGTTCAGGATCTGCTCGGCAAAATTCTCGTCAAACTGGCCGTGCGCAAGGAACTCGGCCTCGGCAGCATGATGTTCATCGGCGAAACGTTGAACACGATCGGCATGACGAACGAGGCCAGTGAACAGTTTCAGCGAATCATCAAACGCACGGAGGAAGATCCCAAGTTTGCCCAGGAGGCAGCCAAGGCCATGAGCCGCATCCGTGCCGAACTGCTCAAAGTGCTGCGCGATCAAGGCAAGTTCGAAGACGCGATCAAGCAGGTCAATAAACTGATCGAAACGAACCCCAACGCCCTGGCGTTGCTTATGGAAAAGGGCCGCATTTTGGAAGCTTGGGCCGAAAAGAATCCGGCGAAGTTCGA
The DNA here is from genome assembly GCA_964573875.1 of uncultured Planctomycetaceae bacterium. GTDB lineage: Bacteria > Planctomycetota > Planctomycetia > Pirellulales > Thermoguttaceae > CAYWGR01. The sequence continues at coordinate 4,278 of CAZNMP010000007.1, forward strand.
GGATGCCGTCAAGCATTGGGCCGATCTGCGCAATCGCTTGCAGCCCATGAAGAAAAAACCGCCCGAGTATTACGAGGTCATGTTTAACGTGGCCAAGTGCCTGATGCGCGAAGCCGAAAAGAGCAAGGATAAAAAGGTCATTATGGATCGCGCCAATACGGCGGAAAAAGTGCTTAAGTCGCCTTTGATCACCGCACGGAAGTCGATGGGGCCCGATATGGTCGCCAAGTACACAGCCTTGCTCAACAAGGCGATCATCATGCAGGGTCGAAAACCCACCGATACGGCCACCGAGAAGAAGAAGTGAGAATCCTTGCTGCAAGCCGTGTGTTGCTTTTGGCTGCGGTTTGTCTGCCGTCGAGCAACGCTATTGCCGCGGAGCCGGCGACGCCCGAACTCTCGCCGGAAAAACAGCTTCAACAGGACTTGGGTTTCTCGATCGCTCCCAAAGAAGGGGGCAAGGCTCGGACTTCGTTGTTCGGGTTGGCAGGCGAAGGCTACAAGTTCGTCTATGTCTTCGACCGTTCGGGCAGCATGGGCGGTTCGGGGCGAGATTCGCTTGCCGCAGTTAAGACCGAACTGATGCGGAGTCTTAAAAATCTCGACACGGTCCATCAATTCCAGATCATTTTTTACAATGAGACGCCGGTCCTCTTCAATCCGACCGGCACGCCCGGCCGTCTGACGTTCGCCACCGAGCAGAACAAAGACCGTGTGGCCCGATTTTTGGAGACGATCAAGGCCGACGGCGGCACCGCCCACGAAGATGCCTTGCGATTGGCCATCCGCCTGCATCCCGACGTGATTTGGTTTTTGACCGACGCTGATGATCCCAAATTAGAGCCTTCTCAGTTAGAACACATCCGCAACTTAGCTGCCGGGATTGTTATCAATACAGTCGAGTTCGGGTCCGGGCCCAAGTCGGCCGGCGCGAGTTTTTTGGCCGATTTGGCCCATCAAAACGGCGGTGGATACGTTTATATCAACATTGCCGAATACGGAAAGAAACAGAAATGACGGCAAGAATTAGTCTGGATCAATAAGATAGACAGGCTATGAGGCAAAACGGCTGGTAAATCCGTTTCTGTTGAAAATATCTTCCATGGATCAGCATGTTTTACAGGGGGGTTACCCTTTCTTGGGTGAATTACCGATTCCCATTCGGCTTGGCACCTTTTCACGGATGTGCCATAATTGCAGACTATGGTGAATCTGCCTACCGGTGAATCGTCGCCCATGGACTCGTCGAGCGGAACGCGGCCCCTGCATTTAACGCCTGAGCAGTTGGGAAATGCAGTGCGCGAGGCCGATCCGGCGGCGTTTCTCGTGTTGCCGCGTATCTTGCGGCGAGTGATTAAGCAAGATCGCCTGCTCACCGGCTTTGGCATCCGCGTGCCGCATCGAAAAAGCTATGTGATTGCCCGGGATTCGCTGCTTGAGATCGTCGATCGGGCGGAACTAGGGTTGGCCGACGATGCGCCGTTGCCTGAGAAGGTGATTCTAATTGCCCGGCCAAGTTTGCGGAAATTGGCGGCGACACCAGCAGCTTCGGTGCTGATTCGCTCGTGGCGGCTGCTTTTTCATGCTCGCATTCATGCGGCGTTGGATCAAAAGGCGGCCGAAGGCGGTTTATCGCCTAGCGTAATCCGTGAGCGGATTCATCAGATCGGCACGGCCGAGTTCGATGAGATTCGGATGGTGCTTACCCAAGAGGACATGCTCTTGCCGCCGGCCAGTGACGAGTCGGTCTATGTGGAATTCGTCGCGGAATTTTTGGAATTGCGATACTTTGCCCGCAGCTTTTTATCGCGTTACTTTCCAGGATTGAAAAGCATCGAATCGGCCGCGGTCCTGATACGTCAGGATGTGGACGGCGAGGGACTTTTTCATGCAACCCGGCCGCAAGGAGCGCCGAAACCCAAAGACCCTTATGTTTCGGTCGAAGCGGTGGAGTTGTCGATGGAAGACGATGCTCCGCCGGCCGAGCCGTTGCCTCCGATCGAGCAGCCTTCCGAGACGAAGTATCGCGACCTGATGCGCAAGTCGCGGCATCCGGCCGAGTTGGGCAATGTGGTTCGGGCGGCGATTTATCATGCCAGGGCCGAACGCTATGCCCCGGTCGAATGCATGGGGCGCATCCAAACGGCAATCAAGTCGGACGTTTATCGGTTGGTTCAGCGGTTGCAAGCCGCCTTGGAACTCGACGAAGCGTCTCCGCAGGAGTGGCAAGAATCGCTGTTCGCCTTGGTCCATCAAACGCCGCGCGGCATCTGGACGCACGAGGCCCGCTTGTTGTACGACTTGCAAAAGGTGTGCGTCGATCACGAGCGAGAGATTTACACAGTCGATCTCGTGGAGTGGGCGTTGTCGTGGGGGAGGCGTCCCATTAAACGTCAACTGCCCAACCAGCGCGACGTGCTCAAATTGAAGCATCTGCGGAGCGCGGCGAAACGTTTGCATGTGGTTCGACTGACCGACAAACACCGTGAACAGCTTGCCCTATTGATTCGCAACGCTCAGCAGCGCGTTGAAGCGAGGCTGCGCGAGCGGATACGTCCGCAGCTTGCGGCCGTGCTCGACCGGGTGGGGTTTGTGCCGCAAAATCTGCCCGAGCGGGTAGCTCGCAAAAAATTGATTGAAGAATTGCTTGACCGGATCAGCGATCACGGTTTTTTGCGGATGGGCGATTTGCGAGATGCGATTTCGCGGAACAACCTGAAGTTGCCCGATCTTTCCGAGCCACTAGATTTTTTACGCGGCGACCAATTATTGCGGGCCGACCGCAAGTTGGCCACGACGCTCGACGGCGTTTATCATCGCGGTGAATTTTATCTTCGATGGATGCAACGGATCAGCTCGCTGGCATTCGGCACGCATACGGGCCGGTTGCTGACGCGATTCTTGGCCGTGCCTTTCGGCGGTGCTTATGTCGTGTTGGAAGGGATGCACCATGTTTGGGAACTGATCGCGGGGCACGAGCCGCCGCCCAGCGAGTCGGGCGAAATCGTGCAGGCCGCGGTCCACGGGGGGCTTCGTTGGACTTCGCCTTCGGTGGTGTTCGCCTTGGGGATGTTTCTGCTGTTTCTGGTGAATTCCGGGGCGTTTCGCCATTCCGTGGCGGTCGTTTTGAAAAACGCCTATCATCTTTTCCGGCTTGCGTTGATTGAACCGGTTCGTTGGCTGATCGAATCGTGGCTGTGGCAAATGATCTTTCACAGCCGGCTCGTTTTATTTCTTTTGCGGTTTGTGTTGAAACCGCTTTTCTGGACTGCCGTCGTATGGTGGCTGTTGCCCGATCATATCAACTGGGGAACCTCGATTGGCGCGGCCTCTTGTATTTTTATTGCGACGAATCTTGTGTTAAATTCCCGTCCGGGACGCATTGTCGAGGAAGTGATTGCCGATTGGCTCGTTGATACCTGGCATCGGTTCGGCCTGCGGGCCATTACCGGCTTCTTCTGGGCCGTGGTCGATTTGTTCAAATGGATTATGGAAACCATCGAGCGGCTGATGTATGCCGTGGATGAATGGCTTCGGTTCCGCAGCGGTGAAAGCAATATTTCCTTGGCTCTGAAGGCCGGGTTGGGGCTCCTGTGGTTTTTCGTGGCCTACGTGTTGCGTTTCTGCGTAAATGTGTTGATCGAGCCGCAGATCAACCCGATCAAGCATTTTCCCGTCGTTACCGTATCGCACAAACTGCTGTTGGGGCTCTATAAGCCGTTTGCCGATTTGCTTGAAGTTAAAATGGGACTTGGCGAATATAAGGCGTGGGTCGTCGCCACGGGAACGATCTGGGGCATTCCGGGCATCTTTGGATTCCTCGTATGGGAACTGACCTCGAACTGGCGGCTTTATGCGGCCAACCGACGGCCGAACTTATCTCCGGTGCGTATCGGCGCGCATGGCGAAACGATGGCCCGGTTCCTCAAGATGGGTTTGCATTCCGGCACGTTGCCCAAGCGTTATGCAAAACTCCGTCGTGCGGCGCGCCAGGCACGTAACGGCGGCAGTTGGTCGGGGGCCCGCAAACATCTGCATTTTTTGCGAGAAATCGAGGCTTCCATCCGCCGCTACGTCGAGCGTGAATTTTTAGAGCTGCTCGCCGAAAGCGTATGCTGGCAGGCGCCGGCTGTTACGCTCGATCGAGTGCGGCTGGGCACGAATTCCGTCCGGTTGTCGTTCGGATGCCGCGAGCTTGCGGATACGAAACTGGAAATGGCTTTGGATGTTGAGTCTGGCTGGCTTGTGGCCGGCATCACCGATGCCGGTTGGATCCAACTGCTGCCGCAGCAACAACGCCGTGTTTTGACCACGGCATTGTTGGGGCTCTATAAGTCGGCGGGCGCGGAATTGGTGCGCCAGCAGATCGAGGAGCCGTTTGAGCCGCCCATGCCTTGGTATGCTCTGACGACGGCCGGCCTTGTCCTTTGGCCCGACATTCCGAAGGACGTGGAAGTGCTTTACGATTTGCACAACGAACAATGGATCGCTCCGCAGATGATTCACGGGCTTTCCAGGCGACTCTTGCCGACGCTGGAGCGCAGCCGGCTTGTGTTCAGCGATGTTCCGGCATCGTGGGAATCCTGGGTCGTTGTTTGGAATCAGGACGTGGCCGGCCAGGGGCATCCCTCGGAATCCTTTGCCCCGGCGCGCGTGTTGCCGTAAGGCAGTTGATGGTAATGAAAGGCCGTTAGCAATCCTAGTCGATCACATGGAGAACCTTGGTATGCCTTCGGACAATACTACATCGAATGCAACGATGCCGTCGCAACGCATTCTCTCGGTGGATGCATTACGGGGGTTCGATATGTTCTGGATCGTGGGCGGCTCCGGCGTTGTGGGAGCCATTCTGCCTTTTTTGGGGTCGAAAGTACAGCAGTTTTTGGAACCGCAGCTTGAACATGCGGCCTGGGAAGGATTCACGCTTACCGATCTGATTTTTCCGTTGTTCGTCTTCATGGTGGGCATGACGACGGTTTTTTCGCTCTCCAAAACATTGGCTCAGCATGGCATCGCGACGGCTTATTGGCGTCTGCTGCGTCGCGCGGCGTTGTTGTTTCTGTTGGGGATCATTTACTCCGGCGGATTATCGAAGGCATGGCCGGATATCCGGTTGCTGGGCGTTTTGCAGCGGATTGCCCTGTGTTATCTTTTTACAGGCATTCTTTTTATCCACTTACGCACGCGGGGACTCGCCATCGCGGCGGCTGCCTTGCTGATCTTCTATTGGGCATGGCTATCGTTCGTGCCGGTGCCCGGCGTAGGAAAAGTAACGTTCGAGCCGGGCGTGAACTGGTCGAATTATCTCGACTCGAAATATCTCCCCGGCCGCAAGTATGACGATACTTGGGATCCGGAGGGTTATCTCAGCACGCTGCCGGCCATCGTTACGTGCTTGTTGGGCGTGTTTGCCGCGGAAATATTGAGAAATCAACGCTTCTCCGAAAGTCGCAAAATTGCCTATCTGCTAGGGGCTGGTGTTTTGGCGTTGATTCTTGGTTATGCCTGGGGATTGCAGTTTCCGATCATCAAAAAGATATGGACATCTTCGTATGTTCTAGTGGCCGGAGGATATAGCTTCCTACTCTTAAGTATTTTCTATACGGTGATCGACGTGTGGAAGCTTCAGCGATGGGCGTCGCCATTCGTCTGGATCGGCATGAACGCCATCACGCTGTATATGGCGGAAAACATGATCGACTTCGAAGAACTTGCTCAACGCTTGGTCGGAGGTGACGTTCAGAAGTTGGCCGGCAATACCGTTGGCCCGCTGCTTCTGGCCCTTGCTGCATTCGGAATGGTGCTGGGGCTTGCCCGGCTTCTGTATCAATACAAGATATTCTTGCGAGTTTAGTAAGGATATTACAACTTCCCCTCTCCAAGGAAAGCATTGGTATCTACACATCCTTTAGAATCGATGGGCAATTACCAACAAAGACTCACGCAAAGTCGCAAAGATATTTCATATAGGTTCTTTGCGCCTTTGCGTGAATTCAGCATAGTGTAGATACCAATGCCCAAAGGGCGAGGGGATATTATTGGGATTCATAATCCCATTGCTTTAAGCTGCTGGTCGAAATCCGCAGGCAGACTTGCCGTTGGTTTATCGGCATCGCGGGCGGCATAGCGCAACATGTTGCGCAATAGCCGTTCGGCTGCCGGGTTGCCCGACAGATTTTGGTGAATCCGCAACGTGTTCAAGACCATGCGGCCCGCACCAAGGTTGTAAACCGAAACCATGAGGCCGGAGGTATAGTCTTGCGAGGCTTTGATGGCGCCGGACACTGCTTCGGCGGGCGGATCCTGGCCTTGCCATACCAAATCGGGAATAAGCTCGCGATAATAGGCGTAGTCCATCAATCCGCCGGCGGGCAAGCCCTCGAAAATCGGATGACGCTTCGCCCATTCATCCTTCAGATAGAGCCAACCCCAGATGGGCACAAGCGTGCCTTTGCGGACTAACGGCAGGAAGGCCGTCGGCTGTTCGGGCTTGGCGGCGAAAACTTCGGGCGATAGGAACACGACGGTCGAGCCGGCGGCGATGTGCCGTGCGAGTTGTGCGAAAGCCGCGGCTCCGCCCGGCGCTGCCGGCTTGGCTCCCACGAGAATCACCTCGCGTTTTGCGGGCATTTCGGCGTTAAACGCGCGAGTGCGGATATTGTGTTTGGCCAACCATTGCGACAGCACCGGATCGTCGCCCCAGAGGACGACTTCCGTTTCGACAGCCGGCATCTCGGCTGGATCGGTCACATAAAACTCCGTTTCGCCGCCGGCCGCTGCCGCGTCTTGCAGGAAGGTAGCGGTGAAACGATACTTGCCCGAGGGACCGTCAACGACGATGTCGTCGGAGAAGTACTTCTTGGCGAAGGGTGGTTCGTGCTTGGCGTCATAGGGCGGAATCGTCACGTTGACCGAGCGATCCAAAATGTGTTTGACATGGGGGCCGAACACCTGGAACATCGCCGGATAGGTGCCGGGTTGCAGCATGTCTTCGTTGGCCAACACGGCTTCGAGGTGAAGCTTGTCGCCACGTCGGATATGAACCGGTTCGGCGAACAAGCACCAACGCAACGGAGCCCAGGCGTCGAACATCGCGTCGATCGTGCCGGGCTTAAGTTCGCGGAACAAGGTGGTAAGACCTTCGCCGCACATGACGTGGTCGATTGCTCCAGTCAGGCTATGTGAGATGATCTTGGGATTCGACCGAATGGCGTTGAGTCCCAAGGTTCGCTGTCCGGCCATTTTCTTCAGGCTTTCCATGAAGAAATCTTCCTGCCGTCCGAAAGCCTCGTCGAGCCGCCAGTTTTTCCAGTCGTTGGCGAATCGGCCGAGGAGACCGCGGAAGTATTGCGAATCTTCGAGGTCAGCGGCTCCGCGTTGTTCGAAATGCCGCACGGCACGCCACAGATCGACCGCGCTGCCGATGCCGTATTCCGTGAGGAACACATTTTGGTCGTTGGCGTCGAGTTGCCGGAGCGACTGAATAATGTCGCCGGTGTGCGGAACGCGCGGATAGACGTGGCGGTCGCTGATGATGTCTTCCCAAACGAGCGAGCCGGGGTTCGATATGCTGCCGACGACGCCTTTGATGCCATCACCGGAGTATAGGGCGAAGGATGCCGTTTTGGGGGCAGCGTCGGGCGCTAGTTGTCCGAAACTCCACACGTCGCTGGGATTGGTGTCGGGTGAAAACTGAGCGGCGGCGTCATAGGTTTTTCCCGCGATTTTCACAGTGAAAACCAAGCCGGTACTGTCGCCGCCGTAATTGCCGTTGCCCGATCCAACGGCGCAATCGATCGTGTCGCCGGCTGCCACGGTAAGTTTCTTGGCAAACGCGGCTTCATTGGGCGAACCGTTGAGGTTCAACGCGGCGTCGAACAACGCCTTGCCTTTGTGCAACACATGCACATCGGTCGTTGTGGGCTTGGCGATGCCGACGAAACGAACTGAAAGCTCGGCCTCGCCCGCGGCGGGCGCCGTCCAACGTGCTACGCTATACTCGTTTTTCGGACCGGGATGTAAAGCCAGGAAACCGGCGGGCCATGTAATGCCGAGAACCTCGATCACGTGGTTGCTGGTGTTCTTTGCCGCCCAAGGCTCGGTGGCCGTGGGCTTGGGCCAAGCACGAATGCCCGTGACGCTGCTGATGCCGTTTCCAACACCGTCGAAACGACCGCTATTGAGCATGACGATTCGCGTGTCGTCCAGTTGGCGGACCATCGGCAGCATGGTCAAGGCGTGTTTGAAAGCGGGGCCGTTTTGTGATTCGTTCAGCAATCCCCACATCACGACGCTCGGATGGTTCCGGTCGCGGCGGATCACTTCGCTGACGCCGCTGTTGAATCGTTCGACCATTTTGGGCGAAGGATCGATCCACATCGAGGCGTAGGATTCTTGGTAGACCAACATGCCGATTTCGTCGCAAAGATCCAGTTGCACTCGCGACGCACCGCCCCATATAAAACGGATGGCATTGAAGCCCATGACCTTCATGTTCAACAGGTCGCGCCGCAACATATCGGGATCGCGGGGGAATTGCTGCCCGATGGGATAGTTGTTGACCGTGTGGCTGCAACGCACATAGATTCGCTTGCCGTTCAAGCGGAAATAACCGTTGGTGTAACGGAAGTCGCGGAAACCGGTTCGCGTCGATTGCTCGTCGAAGGCGTTCTGGCCGTCGAGATACGCCCGAACGCTGACGCGATAAAGATAGGGATTGTTCAGTTGCCAAAGGATCGGATGATCGACGGTCAGATCGGCGTTGATCGAGGCGTCTCCCACCGGGAAAACGCGATTGAGGCGAACCGTGGCGGTCGTTTCGCCGTCTCGGGCGGAAGAGACCGTGATTTCGAGACAGCCTTTCTTCGCTTCCGCCGTTGTATTGTGGATGCCGATTTGAACGTGAAGGTTGGCATCTTTTGCCTCCGGCTTGGCCACGACCGATAGATCATTCACATAGACGGCCGGCGTGCAGAGCAATTCGACGGATTCGGTGATGCCGCCGTGGTCGTAGCTTCCGCCGGAACTGAAGGGGAGCGTTTTGCAGCGGCGGCCGGTTTGATTCAAGCAGATCCCGTCGATCATTTCATGCGTTGGATTCAACACACGGACGGCCAGATGATTTTTCGCGCCCGGCTTAATGGCCTTGGTGACATCGAGCACGAAGGGCGTTTCGCCGCCTTCGTGGCCGCCGACCGGAACGCCGTTGATCCATACTTCGGCCATATAATCCACTTGCCAAAATCGCAGCAGATAGCGGCCGCCGGGATGAGGATTGTTGGGGGCTGAAAAATCGCGAGAATACCAAGCGACGCCGTGATACGCGGGGAATGTTTCTTGAATGATCCAGGGCACTTGAGCCGGTTTGGCCTCCGGAGGCAAGTTGTTGAACCAACTTTGTTGACGGCCCACGTTCTTCGGATCGACGGCCAACGACCACTGGCCGTCGAGCGATGTGACCGAGCGAACGGCCGGTACATCATCGGCCTTGAGTATTGCGGGCAACGCGAGCGAAAGCAAAAAACCCATTATTGGCAAACGCAAGTTCATCGGTGTTCTCCTTGTCTTAATCATTCGCGGCCATAAGAAACGTAAACGATTAGAAAAACATTACGGCAACTCAAGGGGGGCGTCTTCGGGCAGTTCGATATACTTGATAGCGCCGCCCAAATCTTGCACTCTGATCCTGAGCGTTTTCTCTTGACCTGGAGCGGGGTCTCCGAAAAGGTCCGCATACTTGCCCAAGTCCGTCCTGAATTTGCCTTGGAAAACGGACTGCAACTTTTTGGTGACATTGACGACCGACATTTCGGTGCGTTTGTCAGTTGTATAAATACGGAGGCAAATCGCCGTCGCGTCACATAGATGAGTCCCGTTGTTACCGATGGCGATATCGACGTTTTTCCCCAACTCGCCGGGATTGATGCGGACGACGAACTCCGAATTGCGGGTGCGCCCCTCCGACGTCATGTCTAGGACGCTAGGAAGCAGCGGAGTGTGATCGTCTTTCCAGTTGACGGCTTTCAGCGAAACGCCGTCGCCGCTGCCATTGGTCATCATCTTTCCCGAAATTATGATGCCTTTTCCGGAAAACTGTGGGCCCGGCGTCCAGCGAATCACGTTATAGCTGGCAGGATCGGCTATCGGATGGGTCAGCAAATACTGGTTCCGCTCTTTCTCTGGAATAACTTGGTCGAACATGTTTGCCGAATAATGTTGCGCCCAGTTCGCCTCCATATTTTTTGCAGGCGCATAGTCGGCGAAAAAGCCCAACGTATCGCCTTTCAGACCGTAAGCGCAACCCAGCGGGCATCCGTCGACTTTGAATGCCGAGTTCAACTGCTTCTTGTCGGAATCCTTGGCGGTCGACAGCAAACCGTCGTTCTTGCAGTTGAATAGCGACCACGACCCGGATTTCGAGCGGTCGGGGAACGCCGCGGGCACGTCCAGCTTGCCCTGCGGATTCCGGTAATCGGCCGCCAGATCGCCAACGCATTCTCCCTCTACGGAAAATAAGTTTTCTATAGTGCGATCGCCTTTCGGACCGTACCACGCGGACGTGATCGTGCCGTTGGCCGATCGACGAGGCTCCGAAAGCAATTCGTCGTCCATGATTCGAATCGGCCCTGCATCCTTGAGGTCGGGAATTTTGAAATACACATCGATGCCGTCGGGATCGACGAACTCAGACAGAACGATATCGACCGGCGTGCCCGTGCGCTCGGCGTTCGTCCACGCTTTGATGACGACCTTTTGCCCGTTGGGACGGATTCTGTCGTCCAAGACCGGGTTGCCGATGCTGACCGGATCAAGGACCAGATCGCGTGGGTTCGGGCATTTCTTGAGCGTCTCCGCGTTCAGTTTATCGCTCAACGTGAACAAAACCGGCCCGCGCAAAAGGGCGACGCGGCCGTCCTGAATCATCCGGCCGCGAACGAAACGCCAGTGCATCGGCATGGAAATGGTCAGCGTATCGCCGGATTTCCAGACCCGTTTGATTTGCGCGTAGCCCAACTCGGACTTGTTCAACGGGCACGGCGCATTGTTCACAGCGCACTCGATTTTTTCCGCCCAGCGCGGGGTGCGGAACAGGAACGGAAATTCAACGGGCTCCGAGCACGTAAACGACAGCTTGATTTCGCCGGAACTCGGGTAGGCGGTTTCCAGTTTGATCGCGACGGTTTTGCCGTTGACATCGAATTTCTTGTCGGAATTGGTGAACAGGTTTAACGCGATGCCGCCGTCCGGGGTGCGGTAGTACACTTTCTGCGGCAATTCGGCGACCGCGCGCCGGAAATTTCCGTTGCAGCAGAAGGTGTCGATCGATTGGAATGCTCGCTTTCCAGTAAACGGCGTGAAGTAGCAGATGCGGCGGCCGTCCGGCGATTGCGCCCCGAACAGGGCATTGTAGATCGCCCGTTCCATGATATCACCGTACCGCAGATCGCCTTCCAGCCGCATAAGGCTGTCGATCCAGCGGAGCAGATAGGCCGTAACGCAGGATTCTTCGACCGGTCCCGAACCGTCTTGATTGTACGTGAAGAACTCGCCCTGCGACGTGGAGCCGGTGACCAGCAGCCCGCCGCGCCCCCGTTCCAACAATTCCTGCTTCATCCACAGGCTTTTTTTCAAGTAATCCTCGCCGCCGATTAGCCGGTACAGTTCGGTGTCGGGATACATGTGCGACAGCATGACGTAAACATGGTAACGGGCCTTAGCGATGTTCTTTTCCCAGGCGTCATACGGTTTCAAGTAGTACCAGTGCGGCTCGTATTGCAGGCGTTTGGCGAATTCGAGATAGGTGTTCTCACCCGTTACGCGATAAAGTTCTTCAAAGCTCTCCGTGATTCCCGCGATGGATGTGCCCGGGGGAATAATATGTTCTCCTTTTTCGTTGGCGGGAAACGATCGCATGATGTAGTTTGCCATGACTTTCGCGTCCGCCAAGGATTGCGGGTTCCCTGTTGCCCGGTAGTTTCGCACCAGCGCCAAGTTGAAGTACTCCTGTTCGTGGAGAATCCAATTGACGACATTCTGGTGGTTGTTCGGCTCGACGTTCCAGAAGCCCAGATATCCGTCCGCGTCGCGCGAACCGCGCAACTGGTCCATGATGTACTGGGCGCGTTCGGCCACTTTCGGATCGCTGGTGTATTGGGCAAACAGGCTGCCGGCATCCAAGACTTTGCCGATGCCGTAGTAAACGCCGTTTTTGTCCCCGCGATCGGTCCGATTTTTGAACATGTTCAGCCAGTCCCGGTCCAGGTCGAGAACCATGTAGTTTTTGAGAATCAAGTCCATGATGCGTCGGTCGATTTCGCCGCCCGACATTTCCTGGTGCGTGAGCCTTGTCGCAATCAACTTGTCGGCAATGACTGGTTTAACGACGTCGCGTTCGCCCGCCGTCAGTGCGTTTGCCCAAGCGAAGAGCATGGCCATGGCAAGCAGTTGTTTCATCAAGAGAGGGATTGTGATTCTCGACGGCTGAGAAACAGATGGGAGCTGGCACTCGGAAAGATGCTCGATCGGCAGTAACGTTAGTATGTCGCTCTTCATGGCGGGATGCTCCTTCTTGGCGGGGTGAAAAATGGTTCTTCAGCGTGAAAAACGAATGGGGGGGGGCGAATCAAGGCTGTTT
>CAZNMP010000008.1:0-16903 GCA_964573875.1 uncultured Planctomycetaceae bacterium
GATTCCCAACTTGGACTTGAAATTTTTCTCGACGGCCGTGATTCTCCAGCGACAGACGGGCGGCGATCTGGCTGAAATTCTCGATAAGATCGGCAGTTTGATTCGAGAGCGGTTTCGCATTTGGGGACAAGTGCAGGCGCTTACGGGCGAAGGCCGAATGTCGGGCGTTGTTTTGTTGGGTTTGCCGTTTGTATTGTTTTTGGCCGTCTATCAGCTTAATCCGGACTATATCTCAGTGTTATTTACCGATCCGATGGGGAAAAAGATGCTTTTCGTGGCGGTGGTGATGCAAGTGATCGGGGCTTTGGTGATCCGCAAAATCGTCAACATCAAGGTTTAACGCCTGGGGACAGCAGCAATCGACCGTTGCGTAGGAGAAATAGCCAGTGATTTTCGCCCAATCATTATTTGATTTCGAAAGCATGGTCCCCTGGGCGTTATTCGGCGCCTTTGCCGCTTTCGCATGGTGGCTGCTCGATTATGTGGCGTCGGGAAAGCCTCGGGCTGTCGAGCGTTTGGACGAACTCAAGGAGCCTCGCAAACGCCGAGACGCAGCAAGCGAAAGCGCGCTGAAAAAGTCGGATGCCATGACCAAAATGCTGGAGAAGGCGAGTCCGGCGTTGTCGAAGCCGTTGCAACCAAAGACGGAAGCGGAGATGGGGCGTCTTAAGGCGAAATTGGCCTATGCTGGATTCCGCGGTGAATCGGCGACCAGCATTTTTCTAGGCCTTAAGTTCGCCGGTTTGATAACGGGGCTCTTTCTAGGCGGCGGGGCGATCACTTCGTTGCGCGGCATCAATCAAAGCTCGATGATATGGACGGTTGCCCTGGCGGGTATCTTATTTTACTTGCCCGACTTCGTTGTAGGCATCATCGGTGGGAATCATAAGCAGGCTATTTTCCTTGCCTTGCCCGATGCGCTGGATTTGATGGTTGTTTGTGTGGAAGCAGGGCTTGGCCTTGATCAGGCGATGCGCAAGGTTTCGGAAGAAATGAAGAAGACGTATAGGATTTTGGCCGAGGAATTCGCAATTGCGAATTTTCAGTTGCAGATGGGACGACCTCGCGTGGAAGTGCTGCATGAGCTTGGCGCGAGGACGGGCGTACCGGATCTTCGCGCGCTGGCGGCGGTGTTGATTCAGACCGACAAGTTCGGTTCGAGCGTGGCGCAGGCGCTTCGGACGCAGAGCGATTCCATGCGTATTCGACGCCGTCAACTGGCCGAGGAGAAAGCAGCCAAAACGGCTGTGAAGCTGATATTCCCGCTGGTGCTTTTCATTTTCCCAGGCATCTTCGTCATCTTAGTCGGACCGGCGGCCATTACGATGGTGCGCGAGTTGTTCCCGATGATGGGACCGTAGCGAAGAACGTTACGCTTGGGATTTCAGAAGACTCTTTTGCCGGCGTGCGGGGTTTCGATGACCGTCAGGCCGTCGGCATAGGTTCGCGATGTGACGCGAGTGCCTTGCGAGTCGCATTCGTCGCTAAAGGCCACCAGATCGCCGTGTTGCGGATCGGGGGCAAGGTAATCGGTCGGCAAACCCTGGGGAACTTCCGCAGGAACGTGGGCGGGAATCTGGGTGACATGAATCACACGCGGCAGTTCTTGCCGTAAATCACGATTGGATGCAAACGCGGGCAGACGATGGTAAACGATCTCGCCGTTGTTGAACCACACGGCAGTCACATCGGCAGGGCTGTTAGGAACCGTGTCGTCGATCTGCGAAACAGTGTGCTTGGCATCTTGGAACTCACCGGCTTCGGCCTGGAGGACGGCGATGCGGTGCATGGCCCAGGATTTGGCGGATTCGCGGTCCAGGCGAACGGCATCATTGGCCGGGACGATTCCGGCCGAGAAAGAAGCGAACGTGAAAACGACGGCGAACAACTTCGTTGCGTTGTGGAGCATGGCTGTGGATCTTGTTGCGAACGCCTGGCGAAAACGCGGTATTTCGCCTTCGGATGAGTATAAGATCCAGCCTAATTAGAGCGGTATGATTTGTCAAACAGTTGTCATAAGAACATGTGGGGAAAGAAGATGCGACGACGGGCGTGCCTTAAAGAGAGGACGCTTTTACGGTGCGCCGGCGGTTGTGGAAATGGGCCTACAGCCTTGTGCCCGGGCTGGTAAATCGCTGGGCCGACTCGTAACTTATTGCCCCATCCTTTAGGAGACGTTTGATTGCTTCATCCAGCGTAATCATGCCTTCAGCGCGGTTGGTCAATAGGATATTGTCGATTCCTTCGATCTTACCTGTGCGAATTGCCCCGGCGATGGCGGAATTGTTGAATAACAACTCCATGGCGAGCACTCTTTTTTCACCTGGGTGAATGCTGGGCAGCAAATGCTGGCTTACGACGGCACGAAGGCTTAACGCCAGTTGAGCCCGCACTTCGTTTTGGTCGCTTTGTGGAAAAAGATCCGCGAAGCGGGAAATTGCTCCCTTGGCGTCGCGCGTGTGCAAGGTGGAGAAAATCAAGTGGCCCGTTTCGGCGGCGCTCAAGGCCATTCGGGCCGTATCGCCGTCGCGAATTTCGCCGACCAGGATGATGTCTGGATCCTGACGCAAAGCATACTTCAGGCCGTCGGCGAAAGTGTGAACGTCCTGTCCGACTTCGCGCTGTGTTACCACGGAGCCGGATGTTTTGGGAAACAGATATTCGACCGGTTCTTCGACAGTGATGATACGGTAGCCGCCTTCCTGGTTCAACAATTGAAGCAGCATTGCCAGCGAGGTGGTCTTGCCCGAGCCAACGGCGCCGCCGATCAGCACAAGCCCGTTCCGAAAATGCGTCAGACGATGTGCAAGGTCTTCGGGAAAGCCGGCCCAGCGAAAATTGGGAATTGCGGACGGGATCAAGCGAAAGCAAGCCCCCATCAGTTGCCCGCTCATGAAATAGTTCGCTCGCAACCGTTGCGGCCGGTTGCGCAGCAACAGTTCCAAGGCGAAATCGGTGTTTCGCTCCGTCTCGAAGCGTGCCAATGCATGGGGTGGGCATAGCGGTAAGAGTAGCGACGGAACGATGCCGCCGTCAACGGCGTCATATTCGAGCGGTCGCAAGGCTCCGTGAATTCGCAAAACCGGCGGATAGCCCGCCACAACATGCAAATCCGAAGCCCCAGACTCGGCAGCCTCGGCCAGCCAATCGTGAAGGAGAGTGGGAACGGATTGTTTAGGTTCAATGGCATTCATTATTCGATCCGAAGTTCATGCCCTTTTCGGGAGAGAACTTGTTGGGTCTTAGATAAGCAATATCGGGAGGGCCGGGCACCGACCGAAGGTTAGTCGGCGGGAAGCCCGGTAAACAGGAGTTTTCGGCCCAGTATTACCCGACATTATTAACCTGAGCATCAATAAAGTGAAGGCACTCGGAAAGAAACATCTTCCAGGGCGATTGATTCCACCGGTTTACAATTCTAGCTTGCATTTTTTTCGATCAACTGACGCACCATTCCTTCAACTTCTTTGACATTCGGGATAGCTAGAAAGCCGATTTCGGCGATTTGATGGTGGCCATCACTGTCGGACGATAAATTTTTCTCGAAAATTACATCGCCTGATCCATCCGATCGTTGTTTCCGTTCTATACGGTTGAGTCGATCCGATTCAAAAGAACGAATCCTTGTTGACCGCCCACCGTCAAAGATGATTGCACGACGATTCGTCAGAACATAAACCGTCTTTTTTGCCTTTCTCGCCATCCAGAAAGGCGCACTTAGCATACCGAAACCAATCAGAAGAAAAGGGATGCCAAACAGTGGAAAGAGGTCCGCGCCTTGTTTGAAATCGGGCATTTTAAAATCAGCAGCCCCCGCCATCCAAAAAATGGCAAAGGCAGTCCACGGTATAGCGAACACAACAATAGGGGATGTTCGCATTGCAAGCTGCCGAACGATAGGTTGACCGCACCAAACCACAGTCTCACCATCCTCTAATTCATCTTGCACCAACGAGCAAAGAGGTTCGGGCAATTCCCAAAGAGAATTGATACCAGGGAGGACGGGCATAATGTATGAACTCCTTAATCCAGCTCTCCGATAAGCCTCTCGTATTCGTCGTGACCACCGATCCAGAACCAGAAGAAGGTGTCGTTTTCCAAAAGTGCCAATGCTCGAAGACCGGCGCCAACCCGAATTGACCAGATATGCCCAACTTTTTTGAAACAAAGAGAAGGATGCTTAGGATTTTGCTTCCATATCCGATAGACTTTTCGGACACGATCTTTCACCTGGGGCGAAAGACAAGAGTACGACTTCCAGAAATCAGTCGTTGTGGAGGACTTCATCAAGAGGTTTAATTCTGTCCGCGGCAATGTCCTTGCGTGCCCGAGCAATTGCATCTTGCAAGCGACCGCCAGGCTGGCTATCGCTTTCTAATTCTGCATCCCATGCATCTGACTGCCGAAGTTCAAAATCAGATAGCCAAGCCAAGAACTCATCGAGTTGTGCCCTAGGCAGCGATTTGACCTCGTCGGCAATCTTCTCGACAATTGCAGTCATGATATTCCAAGCATAACACGTTTGAGGCAAAATGAAAAGCCGGCCAGCAGGGCCGATGGGGGGGCAACCAAGCATAAGTCTGATTAAGCCATGTGATACTCGTACTCTTAATACTCGTTATCTCGCAAAAGAAACGCCCCAAGACCGGTGAAAGCCTTGGGGCGTTGCAGGGTGTCGAAACTGGTTGAAGTCGCGTTAAATAGGCCGCGGCGTAGGGCCGCGACCGTCACCTGGAGAGAGGAGGATGGAGAACTAGGATTTAACCAGGCACGGGGCATAATGCCCTCGCCCCGGCCCCTCTCCCGCTTATAGGGCGAGGGGAGATATCAATCTAATCCCTATCCTCTAATCCCTAATCCCTCTTTAGTACATATCCTCTTCGCCGCCTTGGGGCATGGCAGGAGCCTTGTCCTTCTTCGGCTTTTCGGCAACGATGGCGTCGCTGGTCAGCAGCAACGTGGCGACGCTCGCAGCGTTTTGCAACGCGGTGCGGGTTACCTTCGTCGGGTCGATCACGCCGGCCTTGACCAAGTCTTCGTAGACGCCGGTTAAAGCGTTGTAGCCGAACGCGCCCTTGCCCTCGGCGACCTTCTCGCAGACGATGCCGCCGTCTTGGCCGGCATTGGCCGCAATCTGGGTCAACGGAGCACGGCAGGCTCGCAACACAATCTTGTAGCCGACTTCCTCGTCCTGGTTCAGGCCTTCCGGCTTGACCGTGGACGAAGCGCGAATTAGGGCAACGCCGCCGCCGGGCAGAATGCCTTCCTCGACCGCCGCACGCGTGGCGTGCAAAGCGTCTTCAACGCGGGCCTTCCGCTCTTTCATCTCGCTTTCGGTCGCAGCGCCGACGTTGATCTTCGCCACGCCGCCGGCCAATTTGGCCAAGCGCTCTTCAAGCTTCTCGCGGTCGTAGTCACTCGTGCAATTCTCGATCTCGCGACGCAACTGCTCGATGCGGCCCTTGATTTCGTTGCTCTTGCCGGCGCCTTCGATGACCGTCGTGTTATCTTTGTCGATGACGATCTTCTTCGCGCGGCCGAGTTCGGCCAAGGTGACGTTCTCGAGCTTCTTGCCTAGGCTCTCGAACAGCGGCTGGCCGTTGGTCAGAATGCCGATGTCTTCCATCATGGCCTTGCGACGGTCGCCGTAGCCCGGCGCCTTGACGGCTGCGATCTTCAGCGTGCCGCGCAGGCGGTTGATGACCAAGGTGGCCAAAGCCTCGCCGTCGATATCCTCGGCGATGATCAACAACGGCTTGCCCGAGTTGACGACCTTCTCCAAGATCGGAACCATGTCCTTAACGTTCGAGATCTTCTTTTCGTAGATCAAGATATAAGCGTCTTCCAAGACGCATTCCATCTTGGCCGGATCGGTGACGAAATAGGGCGACAGATAGCCGCGGTCGAATTGCATACCTTCGACCCACTCGACTTCGGTGGCGAGGCTCTTGCCCTCGTCAACTGTGATAACGCCGTCCTTGCCGACCTTTTCCATGGCGTCAGCCAACAGACGGCCGATTTCGGCGTCGTTATTGGCGGCGATGGTGCCAACCTGGGCAATCTCTTCCTTCTTGTTTTTCACCGAAATCGACATGCTCTTGAGCTTGTCGGTGATGTCGGCCACGGCCTTCTCGATGCCTTGCTTCAACTGGATCGGGTTGACGCCGGAAACGACGGCTCGCAAGCCTTCATTGAAAATGGCCTCGGCCATGATGGTGGCCGTGGTGGTGCCATCGCCGGCCACGTCGCTCGTTTTGCTGGCGACTTCGCGGACCATGCGAGCGCCCATGTTCTCGTAGGTGTCTTCCAGGTCGATTTCCTTGGCTACGCTGACGCCGTCCTTGGTGACGGTGGGCGAGCCGAAGCTCTTCTGTAAAATCACGTTCCGGCCCCGCGGCCCGAGAGTCACTTTTACCGCCTGCGCCAGTTTTGAAACGCCGCGCTTCAAAGCGTCACGGGCTTCCTGGTCGAATGCAATCATTTTCGCCATGAAAAATACTCCTTCGCAATTATTTTCTTATTTAATGACGGCCAGAATGTCTTCTTCACGCAACAACAGCAGCTCACGGGTGCCGACCTTGAACGAGTCGCCCGCATAGCTGCTAAACAAAACGCGGTCGCCCACTTTGACCTGCAACGGGGCGCGTTCGCCACTCTTTAAGAGCCGGCCGTCGCCTACGCTAACCACCTTACCGCGGGTAGGCTTGTCCTTGGCGCTGTCGGGCAGAACAATGCCGCCGGCGGTCACGGTTTCCGATTCTTCGCGTTCGACGACCACGCGATCGCCCAACGGCTGAAGCTGGATCTTGCTTGGGTCAGAAGATTCTTTCTTTTTAGCCATGCCTGATATGTCTCCAAAACTGCTCGATAGGGTGAATTTCATCTGCCAAAGCGGCGCGCATTAACATGCAGAGCCCATCTCAGAATGCAATCGGCGCGCCAAAACTGCTCAGTACGACGTAAATAATATCCAGCAAAGACGTTGCGACGCATCCCCTCCGTTAGTGGCTTTACCTATTTCGCCAAGGCTGGCAAAACACAGGCCGAAATACCGCATCGAGACTGCCAATATGACAGTCGCTAGAGTCTGCAAAAACTCGCTATTTTGACACTGTCGTTAGAATATCCTACCTTTTACGGGTAATCTCTTCTCGAGATCTTTTCACTGGAGTGTTTCACCATGCGTTTTGCATCTGTGATATTTTCTACTCTTCTATACTTGCTGCCATCCGTTCTTCAAGCGGATACACCTCCTAAAAATGCGGATCCGGCCGACAAGATCCTCGTCCGTCTTAGCGAGATGAAAACATCGGACCAGCAAGCATGGTTACAAGGATTGGAAAACCGAGCCATTCGCGCCGCCAAACTGTCGATGAACGCGGACGAGGCCGCCGTGGAGCAGAAGAAGATACAAGGCATGCTCCACCAAAAAATGGTGACTTGGAAAATTCTCCGCGAGGTGATGGCCCATGCCAACGCCCATGAAAAAACAGCGATCGACCGATTGGTTCGACGCTATCGCGGATTGATTTTCGACAAGTTCAGCAAAGATCCCGACGCACTTAATCAGCATCGCGATGCTTGGGGAAAAAACTATCTCGCATGGAAACTTGCCGGCGAACCGTTCGAGCAACACGATCGGCTGATCGACTGGTTGGAGCAGGCAATTCAAGGAGTTGAATCCGGTGCCATGCCTGAAGAACCGAAATTCGAGAAGCAACAACCGTTGGCCAAGGAAGAAACGCAAAACAAAGAGGAGGCTCGTACAGACGAGAAGCCGCAGTCGGAAGAAAAGCCGAAAGCCACTGTGAAATCGGAAGCAGAACAACCGGTGAAGCCTGCGCGGGAAGACAAGCAAGCGAAAGTTGCCGAGAAGCTGGAGCCTAAAGAAGAAGTAAAGGAAGAAGTAAAACCGGAAGAGAAACCGGCGGATATTGAAAAAGCACCTGCTGAAGAAAAGGCGCAAAAAGAAGATAAAAAGCTGGAAGAGGAAAAACCGGCAGTCAAGCCGAAAAGTGAGGAGCCAACCGAGAAGCCGGAATCAAAAGAGGAAGTAAAAGAAGAAGTTAGACCAGAAGAGAAAGCGGCAGATGTTGAAAAGGCTCCGGTAGAGGGAAAGGTGGAAAAAGAAGGTAAAAAGCAGGAGGAAGAGAAACCAGCAGACGAGTCTAAGCCTGAGAAGCCTGCTAAGTCGGATTCCGATATGTCGAAAACGATAACGCCGAAGGCCGCTCAGCCGGCGTTGCCTTCGCCGGAAGCTGCTGCGCAATTGCAGGAACGTAATTCCATAAAAGCTGAAATTTCTGGGCCGAAAGTGGATAAAGAGAACGTGCAAGCGAATGTACCGCAAGCCGGTAAACCGCCGGCCGTTCTCGCTCGCCGACCGGCATCACCGATGCCTGCCATGTCGGAAGACCGTAAGCCGTTGCCGCCGCGCAAAGCGCAGGCTATCGGGGTAACGGCCCCTAAGGTTGCCGCGGATGCCGTGCAACAAACGGCCGCCCTCGATCTACTGCCTAGCCAAACCCGCGTTGCTCTGCCGACTCTAGCGCCAACGCTTCCCGAGGAAACGCCGGAGGACAACGGCGATCAAGCGTCCGCGGCTCCCGTGGAAATCAAGGTGGAGGAACTTGTTTCGCGTATTGACGGCTGCAACTTAGCGTTCAGGGCGATTGAAAGCGAATTGGATGAAAACGGTCATTGGACGATTGAGCGTCTGGAATCAATTGCGGACCGTTTGAAAATTCTGACGGTCCGTCGCAACGATCTCGATTTGTTCCGCGAGGCTATATCGGAGGACGCACGGAAGTCGCTTGAAAAATTGGATTCTTCCAAGGGGGCGATCTCGCAATTGGCTACTAGGATCGTCGAGGTTCGCCGTGCGGTTTTCAGCGACAATTTCAAAGGTACGGACAGCGAACGCCAAAATACCGTGCAACGTCTCGACGAGCTTTCCCGCCGACTGGCCGCGATGGCGGAAAAATAAACCGTCCATGAAAAACGCACAAGCATCGCCATTGACTTTGTCGGCATTTCATCACATAATATGTACGGTATACAGTACATATTGAAAGCAATTGCCATGACCACCCTATCGGCCACTGATGCAAGGCGCGAGTTTTTCGATCTAGTTAAACGGACGGCCGAGGGGCATCGTATCTATCGAATTCGGCACCGAAAAGGTTCGGCCGTTCTGATTTCCGAGGAAGATTACGAGAGTCTCCTGGAATCGCTGGAATTGCTGTCGATTCCCGGCTTTCGCGCAAGTATGAAACGATCTGTCACCCAAATGAAACGGGGTGACACGCTTTCTCTCGATGACGTGTTGGGAGGCGAGGCGTGAAACCGTTTGCGATCCGTTTCACCAAAGAAGCCGCTAAGGACGTAAAAAAACTATCGCCTCGATTGAAACGAAAGCTTCGTGAAATTCTGCTGGCCGACGTTTCAACCGACCCCTTCTCCGGCAAGCGGTTGGTCGGTGATCTGCAAGGGTTCTACTCGATCCGTTTGACGCTTAAAGATCGGATTGTCTATTCGGTCGATGAGTCGTCGCGCACGATTTATATCCATCGAGCGAGAACGCATTACGGAGAGTAATGTAATGTCCGAGACGCCATTGCCTGCCGATAACTCACTGGCTGCGAAAAAGGTTCGCTCCTTTCCGCGTACGCCGGGCGTCTATCTGATGAAAGACGGCGCGGGCCGGGTGATATATGTGGGCAAGGCGAAAAATTTGCGTGCCCGAGCGGGCAGCTACTTCCTTAAAGCCGCCGCTGAAGATTCACGAACCGCGAAGCTTGTCCTTGAAATCCGTGATATCGATTACGTGGATGCCGAAAGCGAAATCGACGCTTTGTTGATGGAAGCTCGGTTGATCAAGGATATTTTGCCGAAGTTCAATCGCGATCTGCGTGACAGCAAAACGTTTCCTTACCTTGAAATCTTCACGCACGAGGACTTTCCTCGCGTGCGTTTCACCCGGGAGCCCAAAACGCAAGGCACGAAGCTTTACGGGCCATTCACGAATCCACGAGGATTACGCGGCGCGATTCAGGTATTGCAGAAGATTTTCAAATTCCGCACCTGCTCGCTCGATATCGACGAAACCGACAGCCGATGGCGGTGGTTCCGCCCTTGTCTGCTGGCATCGATCAACCAATGCACCGCGCCTTGTAATTTGCGAATCTCGAAAGAGGATTACCGCAAATGCATCCACCGTTTGCAACGTTTCCTGGAGGGCGGGAAAAAGGCATTGCTCGGCGAGATCCGCGAGGAAATGGCCTCGGCCGCGAAGCGGCTGGAATTTGAAGAAGCAGCACGGCTTCGCGATGAAATCGGAATGCTCGAATCGCTCGACGATCGCGGTCGTTTGGAAACGCACGTGCAACCGGAGGTATTTCCCATCGATCCGAAACGCGGCTTGGCCGGCCTTCGGAAAGTGTTGCGTCTGGAACATCCGCCTCGGACGATCGAAGGTGTGGATATTGCGCACACCGCCGGGACCGACACGGTAGCCAGCATCGTGCGTTTTATCGATGGTTTGCCTTTTAAGCCGGGCTACAAACGCATGAAAATCCGAGGCGTCCAAGGGCCAGACGACACCGCCAGCATTCATGAAGCCGTTACTCGGCGGTTTCAGCATATTCAACAAGACAATGAAACGCCGCCGGATATTTTGCTGATCGACGGCGGCCGGGGGCAGCTCAATGCAGCCCTTTCAGCCTTGGCATTGCTGGGGATCCATTCCCAGAATGTCATCTCACTGGCCAAGCAGGAGGAGTTGGTATTCACGCCCGATGCCGAGGATCCCTTGCGGCTTAGCCGCCACAGTTTCGCATTAAGATTGCTGCAATACGTTCGGGACGAATCGCATCGCTTTGCCCAACACTATCACCATCTTTTGCGTCGTCGCTCGCAGTTGGGCGAATAGACGAAGTTCGTCAGCGAAGATGTTCCCACGGCGCAAAAACGCAAATTGCCCCAACGCCGATCAGCGCGAAACCCAGCAGGTAGTTCCACTTCAGCGGCTCTTTCAGATAAAACACCGCGAAGACGCAAAAGACGGTCAGGGTAATGACTTCCTGAAACGTTTTGAGCTGGGCGGCGGTGATGCCGGCATTATGTCCCAACCGATTGGCGGGCACTTGAAAGCAATACTCGATAAAGGCAATCAGCCAACTCACCAAAATTGCCAACCACAAGGCCGTCTGCTTGTGACGCAAATGGCCATACCAAGCAAAGGTCATGAAAACATTGGAAATCGTCAGCAGCGCAAGCGTAGCCAGCCACATTATTCTGCAGGCTATCGACAGTCAGCTTTCAGCGATCTCTGATTGCTGAACACTGAAAGCCGATAGCCGAATGCTCCTCTACTCCTCGATCACTTCCTTGACAAGCTGGACAAAGTGCGGCGTTTTCTGCGATTCAGTAAGCTCGGCAGCCTTTTTGTCGGCTTCCTGACGCTGACTGTGTTCAAAGAGCGAGATACGACGGAGGGATTGGTTAAAAACGCCCCAAAAAGCCTTTAGGCGGACTTCTTTGGCCACCTTCGCGCGGCTTTTGCGCTTGACGGGTGCTTTTTTCGGGGCGGCCTTTGCAGCAGCGCCGCTACGCTCCGCAGCATCATTTTCAGAACGCAACTCCTTACGATTCAGTATCTTACGAGCCATAATTCTCCCTCGGGCGGGGTTGTTTTGCCGTCAAACCCGTTATTTTAGCCGATCTTCGCCCCATCTGCCAGATCTACTCGGCACCAGTTGCCAAGCATATTGCTATCCGACATGCCCTGCGGAATTCGATCAGGTCCAACCGTTCCGATGTCGTATGCCCGTTCTCCTGACCGCAGCCTAAGGAAACGGTAGGAATTCCTCGGGCGGTCAGCCAGTTGGCATCGAGCCCCCCATTTGAGATGGCTAGGAGCGGCTCGGCATCGCATTGGCGGATGGCCGCACAAGCAGCCGTTACACAAGGCTCCCGTTCATCGAGTCGGAACGATTCGTAGTCGAGTTGGCCTTGGATTTCCACTTGGCCGCACTGGCCTTCCGTATTCCGAACGCTTTGGGCAGCCTTCTGGAAAGCTTGTTCGATCGCCCGGACAATTTTGCCGCGAAATACCGGATTGTGGCTTCGGGCCTCGGCACGAATTTCTACCTCCGGCGTTACGACATTCGTTGCATCGCCGCCGCGAATGATGCCGATGTTGCACGTGCCTTTGCGGCCGTTTTTTTCAACCTGTCCATGCCAACCTTCATCACACAGATGAGCGATGGCCTTTGCCGCAATGGCGATGGCGCTAACGCCTTTTTCCGGCACTACGCCCGCGTGGCTGGCTATGCCATGCACACGAATCTGCATTCGATAGCCGCCGGTTGCACCCACGGTCACTTTGTTGGCTGCGCCGCCGTCGAAATTAAACGCCATGTGGGGCCTGCCAAGCAAGCCTAGCTTTGCGTCGCGTGCACCGTGCAGTCCAACCTCTTCCTGGACCGTCCATAGAAAAGTAAGCGGCGGATGCGGCACCTTGCAGCGCAAAATTTCCAAAGCAACCGCCAATAAAATGGCCGTGCCTGTGCGGTCATCGGCGCCGAGACCCGTGTGCTTGTCAGCCGGGAGGATATAGCGGCCTCGGCGAACAGGCCGAGCGCCTGCGCAAAGCGGCACGGTATCGACATGAGCTGTAAGCAGCCGACGCTTGCCCGGGCGCGTGCCTGGCAGTCGAAGCACGAGGTTGCCTGCCTCTCCGTCGCACGGGCCGGAACGTGGGGGCTTGTCGAACTGAAAGGCTGACTCCGGCGCGCCTGCCTCGCGCAATTGCTGTGTAATATGCTGGATAATTGCCCCTTCCTGGCCGCTGACGCCTGGAATAGCCAGCAATTCCAGAAGTAAAGACTCTGCATTTATTAAAAAATCGTTATTCATCGGTAAACTTGATTTCTCATGGACTTGCGAACCATGCCGCGAACCGTTTATCCTAGGAAAGCGTCTATTTTAGCAAAAAGGATAGAAAAAGGTCAGTAGCTAGTCCCAAAGGCATCCGTCAAACAACGATAGTTTTTTACGGAAACCGTTTTTTCGCCAATGGTCCACTTGTTCGCTGACCGCTAACCTTTAACCTCTGGCCA
Source organism: uncultured Planctomycetaceae bacterium (assembly GCA_964573875.1). Classification (GTDB taxonomy): domain Bacteria; phylum Planctomycetota; class Planctomycetia; order Pirellulales; family Thermoguttaceae; genus CAYWGR01. Next base: position 13,122 of record CAZNMP010000008.1, read on the forward strand.
CGAATTTCATGCGAATCTTCATTGCCGGCATCATGCAGGGTTCACACACCGAAGCGTTAGTTCATGCACAGGACTATCGCACGCGAATGGTGCGTATGCTGAAAGCGTATTTTCCTCATGCCGACATTTACGATCCGCGAGCCCAGCACTCCGAATCGCTCGGCTATGACGATGCAACGGGTCGTCGGGTCTTCTTTCATCACAATCGGATGTGCCGCGAAGTAGACGTACTGCTGGCGTTTGTGCCCGAAGCGTCGATGGGCACGGCCATTGAAATGTGGGAAGCCTATCAGCACGGCGCCGCCGTAATCAGCATCAGCCCCTTGAAACACAATTGGGCCATTAAGTTCTTAAGTCATGCCGTGTACGCGAATCTCAAGGATTTTGAAGCGGCCCTAGAAAACGGCGATATTGAGCGTTGTATCCGTCAGCAAACAACCGCTGTCGGCAAAAAAGAATAAAACTATTGTCATTGCCCTTTCCACTTTCACCTGGGCCAGCTTTAGGCGGTTTTGTGATACCCCGCTGGTTGTTTTTTGGGGGGGGAATTCTGTTTTCAAAGGGGCTGTGGGACTAGAGATGCTCGTTGTTAAACGTAGCTAAGTCCCCGCAAATGCGGATTTCTTTGCTGGTAAGCCTTTTTTTAGAAATTTTCGGGCTGGGTACTTGTCAAAAGCTGCGTAATCGCTACACTCACAAAAATCGTCATTTGTGGGTTTCTTGCCCATTAGGAACAAAAATATAAAACGCTTGTGGGAAATGATCCCACAAGCTAAGATCGAGTTAGTGTTGATGTCGTATTGTCGTTTGAAATTCCCGAATCTTGGCTGTCTCAGCGGAAAACGCTATGCCTTTAGCGCAAGAATTCCTTCTCGGCGAATTTCAGCGGACGATCGACGATCGTTTTCGGCTTTCGATTCCCAACGAATTAGGCGATGCATTGACGGCGGAATCGCCCGACTGCATTCTGGCCAAGGAGCGGCCTGGCTGCTTGAGTCTTTGGAGTGCCCCGGTCTGGCAAGCCAAGCTGGACGAAGGTGTCGAGCTGGTCAAGCAGAAAATGCGAGCAGGCAAGCTTCAGGAACGTCTGAGCCAAGTACAGCTTTTTGGCCGCTTGCTTTCGACGCGCCATCGGCCCGTGCAATTGGCCGGCCGCGGGCGACTGGTCATACCCGAGGGATTTCGCGAGTTTCTTGGGGTCGAGGCAGGCAACGATGTGCAGATTATCGGGGCGGCCGTGTGCGTCGAAATCTGGAATCCAGCCGCTTGGCTGAAATATCTCGAAGGCCGGATGCCTCGATTCCGTCGTCTTTTCGATCAGCTATCGCGCTAGAAAAATTCTTTACCGAACAACTCCATGCCCGGTCTGGTGGGTTTCGTAGTATCAGAAACCCCGGCCGTGTCACCCGGTTGAAGTCGCAAGTCACCAGGGATGGGTCTTTTTTTCGGACGCACGACGCGCCCGCCCATTCTTCTCCGGACCGGGCATGGAATGATATTTCTTGACGGGCGTTTGTCGGCCTTGTCCCCTCTCCCGAAGCGAGGGGGGACGTCTTTGGGGTAGGCTATTGCTGATTTGCCACGCCGACATAGGCCATCCGCAACTGATGCAAAGCGACGTCTAGCTCTTCCGCTTCGTCGGGTTCGAGGTTGCCTTTGGTCTTTTCCTGAAGCATTGCCAGCAGATCAATGGCGTGCTTGGATTGGTTGAGTTTCACTTCGGCCTTGCCGGAGATGGGATTAGGCATCAAGCCCAGGGCCATTGCGCCTTGCAGATAGAGCGTGCCCACGAGAAACAGAAAATCAGCCTGGGGCAACGGCAAGTCGTCGGCCACGGGATTTGGCTTAGCTTCGTCCGGCTTTGCCGCGGGTTCCTGGCGAGCCGCTTCTTTTTCGGCCTCAACCTGGCTCTTCCAATCTTCGTCGATGATCAGTTTTTTCTCGGGATTTTGCGATTCTTCGGTCATTGCTATTCCTTCTTTTCACCGCAAGCTTCACGATGCTTAAGGGCCGCGCCAATGAATCCGGCGAACAGCGGATGGGCTTTCGTCGGTTGGGATTTGAACTCGGGATGATACTGCACGCCGACAAACCACGGATGGCTGGGCACTTCGACCACTTCGACCAGCGTGCCGTCGGGGCTAGTGCCCACGACCTGCATACCGCGTTCAGCATACTGCTGGCGATAGACGTTGTTGAACTCGTAGCGGTGCCGGTGTCGTTCGGTAATATCTTGAGCCGCGTAGCATTCGGCGGCTTTGCTGCCGGCCGTTAGGTGCGTCGGCTGAGCGCCGAGCCGCATGGTGCCGCCTTTGTCGGTGATGGTTTTCTGGTCGTTGAGCAAGCAGATAACCGGGTGCGCGGTGTCTTTGTCGAACTCGGTCGAATTAGCCTTGTCTAAACCGACCATATTTCGACCGAACTCGGCCACGGCGCACTGCATTCCCAAGCAAATACCGAAATAGGGGATTCCGTGCTCGCGTGCATAGCGTACCGCATCGACCTTGCCTTCGATGCCGCGTTCGCCGAATCCGCCGGGCACTAAAATGCCGTCGACGCCCGACAGCAGCCGCTCGGCGCCTTCGCGTTCGACGGCTTCGCTATGGATGCGCTGCACTCGCACCGTCGTGCGGTGGTGGACGCCGGCGTGGTCGATTGCCTCGTAAATGGATTTATACGCGTCGCGATGTTCCGAATACTTGCCGACCACGGCCACGCTGATTTCATGCTCGGGATTGCGCAGCCGTTGGAGCAGATCGTGCCACTTGTCTAAGTTCAGCGGGCCGGCCTTCAAGCTCAATTTCCGGACGATCAACTCGTCCATCTCGCGTTCGACCAGGCTCAGCGGCACTTCGTAGACCGAGAAATCCTTGTCTTTCTCCTCGATGACCGCTTCGATCGGCACATTGCAGAACAAGGCGATTTTCGCCCGGTCGTCGCGCGAAAGCGACCGCTCGGTGCGGCAGACCAAGATGTCGGGCTGGATACCGATCTGACGCAATTGGCCGACGGAATGCTGCGTCGGCTTGGTTTTCAGCTCGGCAGCCGCTTTGAGATAGGGGACCAAGGTCAGGTGGATGTAGAGGCAATTTTCCTTGCCAACGTCGAGCGAAAACTGGCGGATAGCTTCGAGGAAGGGCTGGCTTTCGATGTCGCCGACGGTGCCGCCGATTTCGGTGATGACCACATCGACATCGGGCCCGGCGGGCTTGGCCAGGGCGACCTTGATTTCGTTGGTGATATGGGGGATGACCTGCACGGTCTGGCCCAGGAATTCGCCGCGTCGTTCTTTATTGATGACCGAGAGATAGATCTGGCCGGTCGTGTAGTTCGAATCGCGGTTCAAAGGGCTATTGGTAAACCGCTCGTAGTGGCCGAGGTCGAGGTCGGTCTCGCTGCCGTCGTCCAGCACGTAGACTTCGCCGTGCTGGTAGGGGCTCATGGTGCCTGGATCGACGTTGATATACGGATCGAGTTTTTGCATGCGGACCCGGAGTCCGCGTTGTTCCAGCAACATGCCGATGGAGGCGCTGGTAAGACCTTTTCCGAGGGAGCTCACTACTCCGCCGGTCACGAAAATATGCTTGCTCACGAGAACACCGTCCTTGCAATGATCCTTCCGGTAAAGGAACTATTGTAGAACGATGTCAGGAAACGGGAAAGTGGCAGGCTGGGAATAGGAGGTCTTAAGCGGCAAAGAAGCAAGAATATCGCGGTAAAGATGGGATTTTGCACCAATACGAGGCCCTGTGCTTTTATAGGGGGAAAATGGGGGCGTGGCT